>NZ_CAUTBW010000013.1:0-54400 GCF_963536905.1 uncultured Alloprevotella sp.
ATTTTTATTATATTTGTAGCACTAACGTAAAAATCTAATTATTAAAGTTATAGATACACTATATGTGCTGTGTTTAAAAAGCACTTTGGGGGTCTGCAAGGTAGATAAAACTTGATGATAAAATGAAAACAACTATTACTTTACAAGAATACCTTTCTAAAGGTAAAACCTTTGTCATTCCTGATTATCAGCGTGGCTATATCTGGGGACAAGAAGGTAGGAGCAAGACAAACGCCGTAGAGTATCTGATGAATGATTTGATACAACGGTATAAGAACAAATTTGAGGTATTCCTTCAAGGGGTTACTGTTACGGAGTACGAAGATGAAATCATACTCATTGACGGGCAGCAACGCACCACCTTTCTTTATCTTTTACTGAAATGGTTGGGATATAGCGAGAAGTTTGATATAATGTACAAGGTTCGTGAGGCATCGAGCAAGTTTCTTAAAGAACTTAACTTGGAAGATATTGAGGCTGATGAAAATGAACCTTATCAAGACCATTATTTCTTTAAGAAAACGCTTCGCATCATTGCAGACAAGCTTCAGGATATAGATAAAGAGGCGTTCTTAGCCTTCGTACTCAAGAAAGTAACATTCTTGTACATCAATGTTCCCAATGAAGAGCAAGCCAAGAGAGTTTTTACCATGATGAATGGCAATAAGGCTGTTATGCAGCAAGAAGAAATAATCAAAGCAGAGATACTGCGCCTTGCATCATTAAGTGAAGAGAAATCAGGCGGTATAGCGCACGAATGGGAACTAAATTTGCTTAGAAGTCGTTATGCTCGTGAATGGGATAAGTGGCTACACTGGTGGAACAGAGAAGACGTGAAACGCTTGTTTAGGTGCGATAACACTATGGGACTGCTCATCAGCACTTATCTTTCGATGAAGACAAAAGAAGTACTCAACTTTGAAAGTTTCAGAAATTCTTGTCTACCAAATGGCACTCCCCACGATGCAAAGATGGCGTTTGATGGGCTTCGACGATTACAAAAGCAGTTTGAAGATGCTTTTACCAACCCTGTTACCCACAACCAAATAGGTGCTATCTTATTGATAATGAGAGAGAACAACAGAATAAAGTTTGTTCAACATTATTTTGTAAATAAGCAAAATGATGAAAAAGTCTTGAAGGATTATTATATGCTTGCTTTCTTGGGTATGACGCACGATGAAATTATAAAGAAAGATGCAAAAAGCTTTAGCGAGAAATATGAGAATACTTTGAAAGCTTTGAACGATGACTTCCTGTATATACAAAATTCTGAAAAAGCTTTTCAATTCTTGCTTAGGCTGAATATAGATGAAGACATCAAGCAGGAGAGAGCCTTCATTTTTGATATATGGAGCAATCGTTCTTTGGAGCATATCTATCCTAAATCGAAAGTAGGACATCAAGACGAAGAGGGCAAATGGTTTAGAGGCGATGATAAAGAATGTAGCGAGGAAGATATTACGCTAAAACGTGAGGATATTACGACCGCAGACGGACTTACAACAACTGAGCATAGCATCGGCAACTTGGTACTGCTCTATAAGAATGAAAATTCGATGTTTAACAACAGTGATTTTGAGGAAAAAAAAATAATGTTCTTCAACCCAAGCCGAAAAGAACTGTTCAAGAGCCGTCATCTTTTACACACAATATGTGTATTTGCTGAAAGAGGCGGTTGGAACGGAACAGCCATATCAGAAAATAAGAAGGCAATGATAGAGAAATTCGAAAACGATTACCAAGAATTGAAAGAAAAGTATGATGAATAAGATAAACTTTATAACAGGGACAAACTACACTTTGTCAGAGCTATTCTCTGATGAAGGAAAAATTATCATACCCGATTTGCAGCGAGATTATTGCTGGGGAGATGAGGTGCATACCAAAAACAAGATTGAATTGGTTAGTGATTTTACAACCAATCTAATACAATCATTTGAGCAAGAGCAACACAATAAACTCAACCTTGGCTTAATATATGGGTATGAATCACTCGAAAGCCATATTCAGCTTTGTGATGGGCAGCAACGCATCACAACCTTGTACCTCTTGATAGGAATGCTTAATAAAAAGGTAGAGGGTAATCCTTTTAGAAAACTCCTCATCTCTGATTATGAATATCTCAAAGATGATAAAGAACCTTACTTGCAATATTCCATTCGCGAGTCGTCGCTCTACTTTCTTAGCGATTTAGTTTGCCATTTCTTTATCGAAGAAGCGAATGACAAGGAGAATGTAAAGTATGTAGAGAATATCGAAAGCGCACAATGGTTTTTCAACGATTACAAGGACGATGCAAGTATCCAAAGTATGTTGAGGGCATTGAAAAAGATGGAAACCATACTTGGGGATAAGACAGCCGAATGGTGTTATGAGTTTGGAAAATTCCTCACTACACAACTCACCTTTATGTATTATGATATGGGCAACCGTAAGAACGGAGAAGAAACCTTTGTTGTAATCAATACAACGGGCGAACCACTGACGGCAACCCAAAATCTGAAACCATTGGTTATTCATGCTGACATCAATAAGGGATATGCGAGAACTGATGCCGATGGGCATACATCTACAATAGCTATCGACTGGGAAGAGATAGAAACATGGTTTTGGAAAAATAGAGGTAACGGCAACGATACGGCAGAAGCTGGGTTTGATGAGTTTCTGAGATGGGTGACAATGTCTTACGCTGATAAAGAAACATTACAACAAGTTTTGAAGCAAAAGACAGCTCACTTTCCTTACGAGAAGATAGCTTTTAAAAAAGTTTATGAGTGTTGGAAGGTTACACAATTTCTGTTTAATGAATGGGGTAACACCAAATATCCAAAGAAAGATTTTCTTTCGCCTAAAGAGAGTGAGAAAGCCATCAGTCAGCTTGATTGCTTCCAATTACTTCCGTTAATGACCTACTGTCTACAATGGAATGTTACCGAAGCAAAAGATAGCAACTTGCTGCGTTGGTATCATTTCTTGCACAATATTGCAAGGAAAAGCGATGTAGGTAAAGCGGTCAATGATTTGGTTTATGATGCTATCGAGATGGTTAAAAGCTATCAAGATGTTTTGGAGCTAATAGAAAACAAGAAGTGTCTTAAAATCTCTGAAACCATTCTGACAGACGAAGAAAGGCTGAAATTAACCATCCTGAAGGAGAATATTGGTGATAGAGAAGCGATAGAAGAGGCTTTTTGGAAGGCTCAAAATAGAGATGAGATAAAGAGCCATCACATCTGGGCAGGCGAAATAAAACCACTTATCGACTGGGCTACTGCTGAGAACGGTTTTCATCTTGACGCGTTCAATGGCTATTTAAATATGTTTGATAGATTGTTTGAAGGCAATTGCGAAGATAACATCGATCTTGTTAGGCGTGCGCTGCTAACTCGCTCATTGGCAAACTACCCAATTAAACAAGGTAATGAATTTAACTTCGGATGGGGCTGGGCTGATTGGCATCAACTGATATGGGAGAACTCGGAAGCGTTCAGAAAGTTTTTTGATGATTGTATAAAGAACGCAGAAACAGATCTTGAAACCTATTTGAAATCATTGTGCGACGAGTTCCCACTAGAGCAAGATTGGGCAGAATTTGTGCATTGTCCTTATCTGCTTGAGTATTGCAACACGAAACACACTATTTGTAATGATGGCAAAAACCATATTTTGGTCAAAAACTCTTGGAGCAAGCCATTTGCAGTAAAGAATGCCCACTTATTGTATTCATTAGGTGCAACGTGGCAGAATGGTAACATATTGTTCGATGAGAAATATCCTCAGTGGAGGGTTTGGTATTATCAAGGACAAATAGGCAATTGTGTTGTAATAGAGAATACTGAAAGAAATGTAGCAATAGATGTTGTTTGCTCTGTTACAGAATGTACAATTACACTCTTCCGTAGAAAAACAGATGAAGAGAACATAAGAGAGTACTTTAGCACTATCTGCTCAACGCCTGAATGGGAATGGAATGGAGAGCGATGGAAGAAAATGATTGATTATAAATTAGACAACGGAAAAGTTCGAGATGTCTTAGATGAGTTGATAGGCAGAATAGAACAAATGGACTAAGAGTATGACTATTGTTCAGATTTCTGACACACACAACTGTCATCGGCAACTGGCTAATCTGCCAGCTGCCGATGTTCTTGTGCATTGTGGCGACTTTACCGATATGGGTACAGAGCAAGAGGTATTCGATTTCCTTAACTGGCTGATAGAATTGCCATATAAGCACAAAGTTTTTGTTACTGGTAATCATGACCTTTGTTTATGGGAAGCAGCTGATATTGAGGGTTTGCCCAGCAACGTGCATTTTCTTCAGGATAGAGGTTGTGAGATAGAAGGGATGAAGTTCTATGGCTTAGGTTACAACCATTCAGAACAATTGATACCAACCGACATAGACATCCTTGTAACGCATGAGCCTCCATGTATGATTTTAGACAAATCCAACGGGACACATTGGGGCAATGCTCCATTGAAAAACAAGGTGATGGATATAAGCCCTAAGTACCACTTTTTTGGTCATGCGCACGAGGCATACGGTACAATAAAGCATGGAGAAACAACATTCTCAAATGCTGCAATTCTTGACGACCATTATAAAATGTGCCATCAGCCTAAAGTGTTCTGTTTATAAAGACCACTTTGGGCTATACGGTTAAGTCTATATCTACCGTAACTTCTACTTCAAACTTCCTCACCCATAATGAATTGAAGATTGAAAAATCTAATATATCGTTCAATTTACTGCAAGCGTGGATAAGGTGCATGTCCTTACTCCATTCCAAATCCAATCCCTCGTTCTAATTATCATTATCCGACATCCATATCTCCTCATCTTCTTTGATTATCCTTTCGCAGTCGGCCATGCTTTGAATACGATACCCCGGTATCGAAATACCGTCGTTATAGCTAGGCATATAATGATCGATAACTCCACTTAGTATATCCCACACTTTCTTAGCCCTATCCGTCTGTATAGGGTGCATTGCTGGATATTCGTAACCTAAAAAGCAATATCCATTCACTTCTATATCGCCTTTGCAATTGCCTTTGCTTAATGCGCGATAGGTATTGATGGTTTGCGTGTTTTGATGAGGGCAGTTTTTGCGGCTTGATTAAACTCTTCCAAGAATATTTTAACCCCAATTCGGTTTAAGAAATTCCCTTTCATGAGTTTCTTAAACCGAATTGGGGTTATTAGTAAGAACCGACAAACTTCAAAGAGTAAAGTTTCTAAAGCTAAAACACTTCTGAAGAAAATAAAGAAAAGCAATATAGATAATCGAAGATATCCTTATGGTGACAGAAAATATGATAAGAATATCATTTGTCCCCATTGCATCGCCTGAGTTGCATTTACCTCTCAATATCTGCACACGTTCTAGCAGACAGTTTATAATTAAATTAGAAAAGATGTCTTACCTTTGTGGGTTCTAAGGATAAAAACATAATGAATGAGTTTATATTACATTCCGCCTATCAGCCAATGGGTGATCAGCCTGAGGCTATCCACCAGCTTACAACCTGTGCTAGAGAAGGAGCCCGCGCACAGGTCCTTCTAGGTGTAACTGGATCGGGAAAGACTTTTACAGTAGCTAATGTTATTAAAAATCTCAACAAACCTACGTTGGTATTGAGTCACAATAAAACATTAGCGGCACAACTCTATCACGAATTTAAAGGATTCTTTCCTGAAAATGCAGTAGAATATTATGTATCTTATTATGACTATTATCAGCCAGAAGCCTATATTGCTCAGACTGACACATATATTGAGAAAGACTTAGCGATCAACGAAGAAATCGATAAGTTGCGATTAGCATCTCTTTCAGCTTTGCTTAGCGGTAGGAAGGATGTTGTCGTAGTTAGTTCTGTTAGTTGTATTTATGGTATGGGAAATCCCGCAGCATTTTATGAAAATGTGATAGAATTAAAAGTAGGCAAAGCATTTGTACTCAACACCTTATTACGAAGATTAGTAGACGGACAATATATCCGTAATGATGTTGCTCCAAAAGCTGGAGATTTTCGTGTAAACGGTGACACTGTCGATATTTTTTTAGCTTACTCTGATGATCTTCTTCGCATAACATTTTGGGGAGACGAAATAGAAACAATCGAAGAAATTGATGCACAAAGTGGAATTCGCTTAGGAAGTTTCGATCAATACAAGATTTATCCTGCAAATCTTTTCTTAACATCAAAAGAGACGCAAGAACTGGCCATCCGACAGATACAGGATGATCTCATGTTGCAATGTGAGAACTTTGAAAACATGGGAAAAACATTAGAGGCAAAACGACTGAGTGAACGTGTGAACTATGATATAGAAATGATTAGAGAATTGGGACATTGCAGTGGTATTGAAAATTATAGCCGGTACTTTGATGGTCGAAAAGCAGGAACTCGTCCCTACTGTCTGTTGGATTTCTTTCCAAAAGACTTCCTCATTGTCATAGATGAAAGCCATGTGACAGTCCCCCAAATTAGAGCCATGCGCGAAGGAGACCGTAGCAGAAAAGAAGCTTTAGTGAATTACGGATTTCGTTTGCCAGCAGCACTCGACAACCGACCACTAAGTTTTGATGAATTCCATGATATGGCGAATCAAGTAATCTACATATCAGCTACACCTGCAGATTATGAACTGCAGGAAGCTGAAGGAGTTGTTGTTGAACAAATAATACGACCTACTGGCCTGCTGGATCCACCTATAGAGGTACGCTCTAATGATTTCCCCGTAGACGATCTAATGGATGAAATTAGAACCTGTATCCATCTTGACGAACGTGTACTTGTAACTACACTAACGAAAAAGATGGCAGAAGAATTAAGCGAATATTTCATTGAAGCAGGTATTAGAACGGCTTATATACATAGTGATGTCGACACCCTAGAACGAGTGCGAATCATGGAAGATCTTCGCCGAGGAGTGTATCAAGTTCTAGTGGGGGTTAACCTATTGCGTGAGGGACTAGATCTTCCTGAAGTTGCTCTTGTAGCTATTCTTGATGCAGATAAAGAGGGTTTTCTTAGAAATGCTCGAAGCCTCACACAGACAGCTGGACGTGCAGCCCGTAATGTAAACGGTCGTGTCATCATGTATGCCAACAAGGTTACAGGAGCTATGCAACAAACAATTGATGAAACAAATCGTCGCAGGGCCAAACAAATAGAATATAATCAAAAACATGGTATCCAACCTTCTCCAATCAAGAAGAGCATTGGTAGGAATGAATTAGCCAAGATTTCAGAAGAACAACAGCAGGAGAAAGACATTTATAGAGAAGCGCTATCAGGAGATTTTAATAATACCACAAGTATTGCAGCAGAAGCTGATGCTATTTACGGAGCAGAAGAACCGCTCGAACAACGGAAGGAACGTCTTCAGAAAATGATGACGGAGGCAGCTCACAAGTTTGATTTTATCTTGGCTGCTCAAATACGAGATGAGCTATTAGCACTTGACAAGAAATAAGTAATTATTTGTATTTCAAGTTTAGAAAGCATAACTTTGCAACAAACGAAATCGAACAAGGCTATGATGAGAAAAGCAAATTTATGGAATAAAATAATGAAAGCTGCACTAACTATTCCTGGTGTATGCGTTGATCGTAAAGAGTTTCTCTCTTCCACTCTCAACGAAGCGCTCCCCCCAGACAAGATAAGTAAAGTACTGGAGTTACGTCCTGCCGCAGTCATTAAATGTTCTGTCATTGATAATTTAGCAACACGCCTTATAAAATACCACACTCGTGCAGTTACAACACTTTCAACTCTAACGGGAATTCCTGGTGGACCGACCATCTTGGCATCTATCCCAACGGATTTAGCACAATATTATTACCACGTCTTTGTTCTTGCACAAAAGCTTGCATACTTATATGGCTTTCCTGACCTTAGAGAAACAGATGAAAAAGGAAATCCACAAGTCACGGACGACATGATGGATATGCTTACCCTCTTCGTTGGCACGATGATGGGGACTGAGATTGCAAACAAAGCACTGCGCGATATTTGTTTAGACCTTACAATACAAATATCGAAGAAAGTACCTCAAAAAGTTCTTACCCGCTCTATCTACTACCCACTAGTCAGACAAGTGGCTCAACACATAGGCGTTGATCTCTCTAAAAACTCAGTACCAAAAACCATTGGAAAATTCATTCCAATTATTGGCGGCATTATTTCAGGAACCGTCACCTACGCAACATTTTATCCTGGTGCACAACGTTTGCAAAAGACCTTACACACTCAATTCGATTTATTGGGAGCAGAGACTTCTAAAACAAAGATGCAGATGCCAACAGATGACATTGAGCACCTCGTTGTCAAAGCACTGATTAATATGAGCTCTATGAATGAGCTGAATAAAGAGAAGAAACAACATTTTATCTTCCACTATATACAGCATACTACACTTATAAATACAGAAAAGGAATCCTTTGCAGAGAATCTTCGTGAAGGACATGTATTCAAAGTAGATTTCAGTAAATTTAAGGACGACCCTATTTGCTCCACTCAACTAATGAGACTACTTATCGAGATCATTCATATCAGTAATAAAATCAGTGTCAATGAAAAAATTTATTTGTATAAAATAGCTCGTGAGCTTAATTACTCAGTATCAGAAACAGAAGAATTTCTTCAAAAAAAATAACATACAAATCATATAATTATGTCAGAAAAAATAGGACTAGCCTGCGATCATGCAGGCTTCAAACTAAAAGAATTTGTCAAAACTTATCTAAAACAAAAAGGATTAGAATGGGAAGATTTTGGGACGAACTCAGAAGAAAGCTGCGACTATCCCGACTATGCCCACGCTTTAGCCACTGCAATTGAAAAGGGAGAAATAAAACGCGGCATTGCCATCTGCGGTAGTGGAGAAGGTATTAGCATGACTCTCAATAAGCATCAAAAAATCAGAGCTGCACTCGTTTGGATTCCAGAAATTGCTCATCTCACCCGGCAGCATAACGATGCGAACGTTTTGTGTATGCCAGGTAGATTTATCAATGAAGAAGAGGCCAAGAATATCATGGACGAATTCCTCTACACTGCTTTTGAAGGAGGACGCCACACACGCAGAATTGAGAAAATTCCCATTCCGAAAGCGTGATTTTCGAGCTTCTTCTTTGTGCTTCAAGCCTTTTGCACTATCTTTGCACTCGCTAAAAATAAGTAGAAACAAACAATTGATGCAAAAATGACTAAAGCAGATTTAGTATACACCATTTCTGAAAAAACAGGCTTGGATAAACGCACTGTTCTCAATATCGTTGAAGCCTTTATGGAGACAGTGAAAGATTCTCTCGCTGAAGAGAAAAATGTTTATCTCCGTGGATTCGGTAGTTTCATACTCAAGAAACGTGCACAGAAGACGGGACGAAACATTACTCGGAACACAACGCTCATTATTCCTGAACACAATATTCCTGCGTTCAAACCCTCGAAAGAATTCAGTCAACTAGTAAAATAAGATTATTCACATTTTAACGGTAAAAAATATAAGATTATGCCAAACGGTAAGAAGAAAAAAAGACACAAGATGTCTACACACAAGCGTAAAAAACGCCTGAGAAAGAATCGTCATAAGAGCAAGTAGTCTCCAAAGACGACTCATTAATTGAGGATTGCGAAACAGGATTCAAACTTCATGGAGACACCTTCATAGAGTCATCCTATTTCTCAATTCTCTTTTTTGTAAACTACGAACTAAAACATTAAACCTCACAAAAGATTATGACAAGTGAAGTAATAGTAGATGTTCGCACCAAAGAAATATCGATCGCTCTACTTGAAGATAAGCGCCTCGTCGAATATCAACAAGAAGGACGTGAAGCACATTTTTCTGTGGGTAATATCTATCTTGCAAAAGTCAAAAAAATCATGCCAGGGCTTAATGCTTGTTTCGTGAATGTCGGATATGAGCGGGATGCATTCCTCCATTATCTAGATTTGGGTATTCGCTATCGCTCATTAGATAAATACATGAGCCTACTGGGGGATGGAACAAAAGACGTTTCCATCACAAAAGCTCTGGGACAAAGCGATCTTGAAAAGGAAGGAAGCGTTCAGAATATTGTAAAACAAGGACAAGAAGTACTCGTTCAGATTCAAAAAGAGCCAATATCTACAAAAGGCCCTCGTGTAAGTTGTGATATTAGTTTCCCAGGAAGATTTCTTGTCCTAATTCCTTTTAGTGACAAGATCTCCGTTTCCTCAAAAATCAAGAGTAGTCAAGAGCGTGCTCGCCTCAAACAACTTATTCACAGTATTAAGCCAAAAGGGTTTGGTGTCATAATCCGAACTGTTGCAGAAGGCAAACGAGCAAGCGAACTCGACTTGGAAATCAAAATCCTTCACCGACGTTGGGAAGAGACTATCAACAAGGTGCGGAAAGCACGTCAAGCACAAAAGAAAATAGAAGCTGAAGCAAAATCTCCGCAACAAGCCTTACAAAATTATAGACCAACCCTTTGCTATGAAGAAACGAGTCGAGCTGTGGCTCTGCTTCGTGATCTCTTCAACCCCTCTTACGAAAACATCTATATTAACAATAAAGAAGTTTTTGATGATATTCGTGCTTATGTTTCCATGATTGCTCCTACGCGCCTAGATATCGTAAAATTGTATCAAGGAAATGTCCCTATTTTTGATAATTTCTCCGTTACTCGACAGATAAAAAGTTCCTTTGGTCGTACTGTAACTTACAAACATGGTGCATATCTAATTATCGAACACACTGAAGCTCTTCATGTGGTCGATGTCAATAGCGGTAATCGTTCGCGTTCTCCTGAAGGACAAGAAGTGAATGCACTTGATGTAAACTTAGGTGCAGCCGATGAACTTGCCCGCCAATTACGTCTACGTGATATGGGGGGAATTATTGTTGTTGACTTTATTGACATGGCTCAACCAGAAAACAGACAGAAGTTATATGAACGCATGGTAGAAAATATGAAGGGCGATCGCGCCCGTCATAATATCCTTCCTTTGTCTAAATTTGGACTTATGCAAATTACGAGACAACGCGTCCGCCCCATAGAAGAGCCTAATGTTGAAGAGATCTGCCCTACTTGTGGAGGTTCAGGTAAAATAAAGCCAAGCATCCTCTTTACTGACTTACTTGAAGGAAAAATACGACAATTATCACAACAGCTTCATTTCAAGCGAATCCGACTACACGTTCATCCTTATGTTGCTGCTTACCTCAATAAAGGTTTAATTTCTCTTAAACGAAAGTGGCAATTTAAATATAAAACAAGCATACAACTCACTCCCGATGAAGGACTAGCCTATTTACAGTATCAATTCTATAATGACAAAGGCGAAGAAATCGATATGAGAGAAGTTAAAGAAATGGCATAAAGTCATGTAATAAAAAGAAGGCAAAGTTCATCAAAGCTTTGCCTTCTTTATTTCATTAAGTGATACCACATTAACTCTGCAAAATTAATAATATATATCACGAAAGTTATATGCTCAACGTAGAATTATTTACGAAAGTCAGTTGTCGAGCTTATGAATTATAAGGCCACTGCGAAGTTTTGGCTCAAACCATGTAGCCTTAGGGGGCATAATCCGACCTGCATCTGCAATAGCAATAATTTGCTGCATCGTAACAGGATATAAAGCAAGTGCAGCTTTCATTTCACCACTATCTACACGACGCTTCAATTCGCCTACGCCGCGGAGACCACCAACAAAATCTATACGATGATCCCCACGTAAATCTGTAATATTAAGCAGTTTATCAAGAATCAATCTAGACGAAATATCTACGTCAAGGACGCCTATAGGATCTGACGGTTCAAAGGTACCAGGACGAGCCTGAAGCTTATACCAATGCCCTTCTAAATAAAGAGAGAATTCATGAAATTGTTGCGGAGCATATTCTTTAATACCGAGATCTTCAACAATAAAGTCAGCATCAAGTGCTGCAAGAAACTCCTGTGGAGTAAGTCCATTCAAATCTGTAACAACACGATTATAACCAAGGATTGTAAGTTGATTTTCAGGGAAACATACAGCCATATAGAAATTATATTCTTCCTCACCTGTATTTTTAGGATTCTGCTTAGCTATCTCCTGGCCTACTAGAGCTGCAGCTGCAGATCTATGATGCCCATCAGCAATATAAAGAGCATCCATCTGCTCAAATTCAGCAGTAATCATAAAAATATCTTTCTCGTCTTCAATTAGCCAAAAACGATGTCCAAACCCATCTATAGGAGCAATAAAATCATACTCAGGCTTTTGAGTGGCATAACGATTTATGATTTCCGTAAGTATAGGACGCTCTTTATAAGCAAGGAATACAGGCTCTATATTTGCACGTGTATTGCGGATATGCTTCATTCGATCTTCCTCTTTATCACGACGAGTTAGTTCGTGCTTCTTAATTACATTATTAAGATAATCTTGGACATGACAACAAACAACAAAACCATATTGTGTATACCCATTCATTGTTTGCGCATAAAGGTAGTAGTTTTCCTTTTTATCTTGTAGAAGCCAGCCTTTTGCTTGAAATTTTAAGAATTGTTCTGCTCCACTTTTATAAACGCGAGAGTCATACTCACTAGTTCCTTCAGGAAAATTGATTTCAGGTTTAATAATATGATAAAGCGACATTTCATTATCGCCAGCTTCGGCACGTGCCTCATCAGAATCTAGTACATCATAAGGACGACATTCTATTTGCTCAACTAATTCTTTGGGAGGACGAATTCCCTTGAAAGGTTTGATTCTTGCCATAAGATTTTGAAATGAATTATTTTAAAGATAAAAGATAGGATAAAAGGAGATGAGTTCATTAAATATCTCATCTTACACATTGTATAATACTTACTTATTAACTTGGAAACGAGTCACTCCGTCTTTGAAAAAATCAACAATCTGATTTGCAGCTGCAAGCCCTGCATTGATATTAGCCTCTGCAGTTTGAGCTCCCATCTTCTTAGGAGTTGCAAAGTAGCGATCGCCGAGTTTTTCGCAAGCCTCCTTATCGGCTGCAAGTTGAAGATCACTAATATAGCGCAAATCTGTACGCTCTTGTAAAATACTAATGAGTTCAGATTCATTAATTACATCTTGACGAGCTGTATTAACAAGAATTGCATTTGGTCTCATGGAAGCAATCAACTTAGCATTAATACTATTCTTGGTCTCTGGAGTAGAAGGAATATGAAGACTTACAACATCACATATACGGAATAATTCTTCTGCGGAATTCACTTGTATTACGCCGTGCTGAACAAAAATTTCTTGCGGACAATAAGCATCATAAGCATAAACTTCCATTCCAAATCCTTTAGCCACACGAGCCACATTTTGAGGAACGTTTCCAAAAGCTAAAAGTCCTAATTTCTTACCCATCAATTCCGTTCCGGATTTGCCATTATAATGATTACGAACAGTAAATAGAAGAAGGCCAAAAACAAGTTCTGCAACAGCATTTGAATTCTGTCCAGGAGTATTCATTACAACAATACCATGTTGCGTTGCAGCTTGCAAATCAACATTGTCAAAACCTGCACCAGCACGGACAATAATCTTCAATTCTGGAGCAGCGTCCATGACTTCAGCATCAATTTTATCAGAACGAATGATAATTGCATTCGCATCTTTGACTGCCTCAAGTAACTCTGACTTTTCTGTATATTTTTCTAACAAAATTAGTTCAAATCCTGCCTTTTCTACAATTTCTCGAATACCTTCAACTGCGACAGAGGCGAAGGGCTTTTGCGTTGCAACTAAAATTTTCATAGTCAATAATAAATAAAAGTTAGTAAAGGATAAGAGAGTGACAAGTGAACAGATACTAAGAACTGTTCAACTTGTCATTCTGTAATTATTTTTAATGCTTTGCTTCAAAATCCTGCATACAAGCAATTAAAGCCTTAACACCTTCTAATGGCATTGCATTATAGCATGAAGCACGGAAGCCACCCACATCACGGTGTCCCTTGATTCCCCAAATACCACGTTCTAGGGCAAAAGCAAGGAATTCGGATTCTAGCTCTTTATACTCGTCTACCATAACGAAGCAAATATTCATACGGCTACGATCTTCTTTTACTGCTGTTCCCGTAAAACACTTATTACGATCAATTTCGGCATAAAGTAAGTCTGCACGTTCTTGAGCACGACGGTTCATTTCTAAAACACCGCCTTGAGCTTTTACCCAACGAAGTGTTTGCAAAGCTGAATAAATAGGAATCACAGGAGGTGTATTAAACATAGAACCCTTCTTAACATGAGTACGATAATCTAGCATTGTAGGAATAGTTCTACTAACCTTACCAAGAGCTTCATCTTTTACAATTACAAAGGTTACGCCTGCCATAGATATGTTCTTTTGTGCTCCCCCATATATCATCGTATACTTACTTACATCTACTGGACGAGAAAGAATGTCACTAGACATATCACAGATAAGAGGAATGGGAGATTCAAAATCTTTCAGATATTCAGTACCATAAATAGTATTATTAGAAGTAACATGTAAATAGTCCGCATCTCGTGGAATCTCAAAATTCTTAGGGTAATATGTAAAATTTTTATCCTTTGATGACGCAACTTCCACAACATCTCCAAACAACTTCGCCTCTTTTAGAGCTTTTGTTGCCCATACACCTGTATTTACATAAACTGCTTTTTTTTCGAGAAAGTTGTATGGGATCATACAGAACTCTAGACTTGCGCCACCTCCGAGGAATAATACACTATACCCGTCAGGAATGCCTAAAAGCTCTTTCATAAGATCTCGAGCCTCATCAATCACAGCCTGAAATTCTTTACTACGATGGCTCATTTCCATCAGAGATAGACCTATGCCATTAAAGTCCACACATGCTTCAGCAGTAGCTTTCATAACTTCCTGCGGGAGAATTGAAGGGCCCGCACCAAAATTATATTTCTTCATGTCCGTTGAATAATTAGATGTTAGTTAAACAATTATTTCGTTGGCGAATGTAGGGAGATTTACTGGTTTCTCCAAATAATGCGAATAAATTTTCAAAAAAGTATAACTTCATATTTATACAAATAGATTTCACAGTCAAAAATATGTTATACAACATGGTTTTTATATTTTGCCAACTTCAAAATTCTCACTACTTTGCGGCCGAAACAAATTTACAACTGCGGGCACACCGCATAATACCTATTCAATAAAACAAAAAGCCATCACTATGAAAGTTTACGATTCTCACGACATTAAGAACATTGCCCTGTTAGGTAATGACGGCTCAGGTAAGACCACACTAACTGAAGCTTTGCTCTATGAGAGTGGTCGCATAAAACGCCGCGGGCGCATCACCATGAAAAATACCGTTAGCGACTATTTTCCTGTTGAACAAGACTATGGATATTCAGTCTTCTCCACTATATTCCATGTAGAAAGAAATAACAAGAAATTAAATATCATCGATTGTCCTGGATCTGATGATTTTGTTGGTGCGGCTATTACGGCACTTAATGTCACAGATACTGCGATACTTCTTATAAATGGTCAATACGGTCCAGAAGTAGGTACGCAAAACCACTTCCGCTACACAGACAAACTTCAGAAGCCTGTTATCTTCCTCGTCAACCAATTAGATTCTGAGCTCTGCGATTATAATAATATAGTAGAGCAACTACAAGGTATTTATGGATCAAAAGCTATTCCTGTACAATACCCTGTAAAAACGGGGCCAGACTTCAATTCGTTGATAGACGTTATTCTCATGAAAAAATTAACATGGGGAGAAGAAGGTGGACAACCTACAATAGAAGACATTCCTGCAGAGGAAAAGGAACGAGCACAAGAAATGCATAAAGCATTAGTAGAAGCTGCAGCAGAAAATGACGAAAACCTCATGGAAAAATTCTTTGAAACAGAACAACTTACTGAAGATGAGATGCGTGAAGGTATTCGCAAAGGAATGGTCACTCGCAGCATTTTCCCTATATTCTGTGTATGCGCGTATAAGAATATGGGGGTCGGTCGCTTAATGGAATTCCTTGGTAATGTAGTACCATTCGTTGACGAAATGCCTGCAGTACATAACACAAGAGGTGAAGAAGTCTTATTAGATCCCAAAGGGCCAACAAGCGTTTATTTCTTTAAAACAGGAGTAGAACCACATATCGGAGAAGTACAATACTTTAAAGTCATGAGTGGTACTCTAAAAGAAGGAGATGAACTCACAAATGCAGACAGAGGCACAAAAGAACGCATAGCACAAATATTTACTTGCGCAGGAGCTCAACGCGATAAAGTAGAAAAAATGCTAGCTGGCGACATAGGATGTACAGTCAAGCTAAAAGACGTACGAACGGGAAACACTCTAAACGGAGCAAATTGTGAGAATCGTTTCAATTGGATAAAATATCCAGAGCCCAAATACATACGAGCCATTAAAGCTGTCAATGAATCTGACACAGAAAAGATGATGCAAGCCATTCAGCGCATGCGTCTTGAAGACCCAACATGGGTTATTGAACAAAGTAAAGAGTTAAGACAGACTCTTATCAAAGGACAAGGAGAATTCCATCTTCGTACACTTAAGTGGCGTTTAGAAAATCTCGATAAAATACCCGTTGAATTCTATGAACAAAAAATTCCTTATCGCGAAACAATCACTAAGTCTGCAAAAGGAGATTATCGACATAAAAAACAGTCCGGTGGTGCAGGACAATTCGGTGAAGTACACTTAATTGTTGAACCCTATCATGAAGGAATGCCAGATCCCACAAGCTACAACTTTGGTGGACAGGAAATTCGTGTTAACATCAAGGGTAAAGAAGAAATTCCGTTAGAATGGGGTGGCAAATTGGTATTTATTAACAGCGTTGTTGGCGGAGCTATTGATACTCGATTTATGCCTGCAATTCTTAAAGGTATCATGAGCAGAATGGAGCAAGGGCCATTAACAGGCTCTTATGCCCGTGATGTTCGAGTTGTAGTTTTTGACGGAAAAATGCACCCAGTTGATTCCAATGAAATTTCATTCACTTTAGCTGGTCGAAACGCCTTCAGTCAAGCGTTTCGCGATGCAGGTCCTAAAATTCTTGAACCCATCTATGACGTTGAAGTTTTCACACCAGTAGAAGCAATGGGTGATGTAATGAGCGATTTACAAGGTCGTCGAGGTATGATTATTGGTATGGTAGATGAAAATGGCTATCAGAAGTTATCAGCAAAAGTCCCCTTGAAAGAAATGTCTAACTACGCCACTACATTAAGTAGTTTAACAGGTGGTCGTGCTAGTTTCATTATGAAGTTTGCTTCTTATGAACTAATACCTACAGATTTGCAGAAGAAACTCATTGAAGAGTTCTCAAAACAGAACGAAGAAGAAGCATAACACTTCTAAAAAGCGAAGAGCCCTCCATTTCATCTTGGAGGGCTCTTTTTATAGATCCCAATACCGTAGAAAAAAATAAGAGTAATTTGGAGTTTCTTCATACTTATTGTACCTTCGCAGCAAATTTTCTAAAACAAGTATGGAAACTATTCAGGTAAAGGACAAAACTTTCACCGTTTCAATTTCTCGAGAAGAGATTCAGAAGCGCGTCTCAGAAGTAGCAGCACAAATAAGTAAAGACCTTAACGGCAAAAAACCGCTATTTCTTGCCGTACTGAATGGTGCTTTTGTTTTTGCAGCAGATTTAATACGAGGAATTTCTACCGATTGTGAAATTACGTTTGTTCGGTTGGCCTCCTATACAGGAACAAAATCAACAGGCATCGTAAAAGAACTTATAGGTTTAAATGAGAACATAGAAGACCGCCATATTGTTATCGTTGAGGATATTATTGATTCAGGTAAAACCATGGAGGAATTATTAGCAATGTTGCAGGCACGTCATCCAGCCAGTATCAAAATAGCCTCACTCTTAGTAAAACCAGGAAATTTGAAGGTAGATCTCGACATTCCTTATTGCTGCTTCAAAATCCCCAACGACTTTATTGTAGGTTACGGGCTTGATTATGATGGTGAAGGTAGAAACTTACCAGAAATATACACCATCAAATAAGAAGAAACACACAAAAGGATAATTCAAAATATGAAAAATTTAGTTATTTTTGGTGCTCCAGGCTCAGGCAAGGGGACTCAAAGTGATCTTTTGGTTAAGAGATATGGTTTTAAACACATCTCAACAGGTGATGTCTTGCGTGGAGAAATAAAAAAAGGCACAGAGCTGGGAAATACTGCTAAAAATTACATTGATAATGGTCAGTTAATTCCAGACTCGCTGATGATTGACATTCTCGCAAGTACATACGATAGTCTATGTCCCTGCGATGGTATTATCTTTGATGGTTTTCCTCGTACCATACCTCAAGCAGAAGCATTAAAGAAGATGTTAGCTGACAGAAATACTGAAGTTAGTGCTATGCTCGAGCTTGATGTTCCAGAAGAAGAACTTATCGCTCGACTTATCAATCGTGGCAAAACTTCTGGCCGCGCTGACGATAACGAAGAAACAATTCAAAAGCGTTTAAATGTCTATAAGAATCAAACAAGTCCTCTCATTGAATGGTACACTTCTGAAGGACTTTGTCATTCTATCAAGGGTATTGGTTCTCTCGAAGAAATCGAAGCAGCTCTTTGTAAAGTTATTAACGAACTCTAAAATCATTATACACAAACGAATTACACAATACCTCACCAATAGTGAGGATGTGTAGTTCGTTTTCTTTTTATTCAAATTTTATCTAACCTCTTTGGTCTCACTCGAAGAAAAAATATGGAATCCAACTTCGTTGACTACGTAAAAATTTATTGTCGTTCTGGAAAAGGAGGACGCGGCTCGATGCATTTACACCGTGCGAAGTATCAACCAAATGGTGGTCCCGACGGAGGAGATGGAGGACGCGGTGGAAACATATATTTAAGAGGAAATCACAACTACTGGACTCTTCTCCACCTGCGTTATGAGCGTCATGTTTTTGCTGGACATGGTGGTAATGGCGGAAAATCTCTCCTGCATGGTGCCGATGGGCAAGACTGCTATATAGACGTCCCTTGCGGCACAGTTGCCTACGATGCTGAAACAGGTAAATATATCTGCGATGTTACAGAAGATGGACAAGTCGTGATGCTGCTAAAAGGTGGGCGTGGCGGAAAAGGCAATTGGCATTTCCGAACTGCTACTAATCAGACACCACGTTATGCACAACCCGGAGAACCGATGCAAGAGATGATGGTTATCCTGGAATTGAAGTTGCTAGCAGATGTTGGCCTCGTTGGTTTTCCCAATGCAGGTAAATCCACACTTCTCTCTGCAGTTTCTTCTGCAAAGCCCAAAATTGCCAATTATCCTTTCACCACGATGGAACCGAGTCTAGGCATTGTCCCCTATCGTGACAACCAAAGCTTTGTTATGGCAGATATTCCTGGTATCATTGAAGGAGCTGCCGAGGGAAAAGGACTAGGACTTCGCTTTCTCCGTCATATTGAACGTAATTCTCTCTTACTGTTCATGGTTCCTGGAGACACAGATGATATCAAAAAAGAATACGAGGTACTCTTAGGTGAGCTAGGAAAGTTTAATCCTCAGATGCTCGATAAGCACAGAGTCTTAGCAATCACTAAATCCGACCTCTTAGACGAGGAGCTTATCGATTTGCTGAGTGTCGAATTACCCACAGATCTTCCAGTCGTATTCATTTCAGCAGTTGCGGACAAAGGAATCCAAGAATTAAAAGATTGCCTTTGGAAAGAACTCAATAGCGAGAGTAACAAATTACAAGCTGTTTCTGAAGGAGGGAGTCTCATCCATCGCGATCGTGAAGTACGTATTCTAGATCAAGACTTTGAGGAATGGGAACCAGACTTTGAGGATGAAACAGATGAAGACATTCTTGACTTAGAAGACATAGAAATTCTTGATGACTGAAACTGATATTTTTGAGTATTCGCTTGACAATAGAGTTCGAGCATTCTCTACAACAAGAAAAGGAGGAGTAAGTACAGGAAACTACTCCTCCTTTAATATATCTCACTACTGTAATGATAGGCTCGAGAACGTGCAAGAAAATCGCAAGCGACTCAGCCTACTCCTTGACATTCCTAGTGAGCGTATCATTGTACCACGACAAGTTCATCTAACAGCAGTACAAGCAATTACATCACATACAAAGAATACAGATCTAGAAGGCATAGATGCTGTTATTACCAATAAGAGGCATTTATGCATTGGTATATCAACAGCCGACTGTGTTCCTATCCTCCTCTACGATACAAAAAAACAGGCAATCGGTGCAGTTCATGCAGGATGGCGAGGAACTGTTGGAAAAATAGTGTGCAAAACCATTCAAAAAATGCAAGAGCATTATAACTCATGCCCTCTAGACCTCAAAGCTATTATAGGTCCAAGTATCAGTAAAGAAGCCTTCGAGGTCGGTGAAGAAGTATATGATGCTTTTGCTACTGCAGGTTTTACGATGTCGGAAATTGCAGAACGTCAAGAGAAATGGCACATTGATTTGTGGGCAGCAAATTTCAATCTTCTAGTCGAAACAGGCGTAGAAATGGAAAATATTTCTGTTGCAAACATTTGTACCTACAATGACTACGATACTTTCTTCTCAGCACGCCGTCTTGGTATAGACTCAGGTCGAATATACACAGGTATTCTATTAAAGTGATGAGTTTTTCATTACCTTTGCGAATTTAAAACAATAACTTACTTATGTACGGATTTATCAAAGTAGCTGCGGCTGTCCCTAGCGTACGAGTGGCTGACTGCAAATTCAATACGACACAAATTGAAGGTATGATGGCTCGAGCTGAGGGGCTCGGCGTTGAGATTATTGTATTCCCCGAACTCTCTATCACGGGCTATACATGTCAGGACCTTTTCCAGCAACAAATTCTTTTAGAAGAGGCCGAAACCTCTCTATTAAAAATTATGGAATTCAGTCACAACCTCAATATCACAACCATAGTGGGCCTGCCGCTGGCCTATGACGGTATGCTTCTCAACTGTGCAGCCATTATACAGGGAGGAAAAATTTATGGTATTGTACCAAAGACATACATCCCTAACTATAAAGAGTTCTATGAAGCTCGTTGGTTTAGTTCTGCTTCTCGCTTAGGGCGACAAGAACAAATCAATTTCTTTGGACAGCAAATTCCTTGTGGTGATCATCTCCTGTTCAATAATGGCCGATTCACCTTTGGCGTAGAAATCTGTGAAGACCTCTGGGCTACGATACCTCCCAGTTCTAAACTCTCCTTACATGGTGCAGAAATCATCTTTAATCTAAGTAGCAGCAATGAACTTGTAGGGAAAAATGCGTATTTAAAAGGACTTATCAGTAATCAGAGCGCACGCTGCATCAGCGGCTATGTCTATGCCGGTAGTGGTTATGGGGAAAGCACACAAGATATCGTCTTCAGTGGTCTTGGCTTTATTGCAGAAAATGGACATATATTAGAAGAAGGCAAACGCTTCTCTATGCAAGAACAGCTCATTGTCAGTGAAATCGATATTGATAGTCTTCGACAGGAACGCCGTGTTAATACCACGTTTGCCTCTGTAAAGGACTTAATGCAGCAATCTGACAAAGGTACCTACTTCCAAATCGAGATGAATCCTACAATTCTTGATAAAGAGCGCTTCACTCTGACACGCAATATTCCATCTCACCCGTTTATCCCTAGTGCGGACAAAATTGACGAATGCTGCGAGGAAATCCTCAGTATTCAAAGTGAAGGCTTAGCAAAACGTATCGACCATACTCACGCCGAAACGGTGGTTATAGGTATTAGTGGAGGCTTAGATTCCACATTAGCGTTACTCGTTTGCGTAAATGCTTTCGACAAATTGAAAAAGAATAGAAAAGGTATCGTTGGTATCACTATGCCTGGTTTTGGTACTACAGACCGGACTTACACTAATGCCATTAACTTGATGAAAGGGTTGGGTGTTACCATAAGAGAGATTAGTATAAAGGATGCCTGTAATGTACATTTCAAGGACTTAGGAATCGACCCAGCAAAGCACGATGTTACTTACGAGAACAGTCAAGCACGCGAACGTACACAAATCCTTATGGATGCTGCCAATCAAATGAATGGATTTGTAGTCGGCACCGGAGATCTAAGTGAACTGGCTTTAGGATGGGCAACTTACAATGGCGATCAAATGTCTATGTATGCCGTCAACTCTTCTATTCCTAAAACGCTAGTTTATCATCTTGTAAACTGTGTGGCACAACATGTTGAAGACGAACATATCAAAAGTACACTTCTCGATATTGTCAATACCCCCATTAGTCCAGAACTTATTCCAGCAACTGCTAACGGAGAGATTCTCCAAAAGACAGAAGACCTCGTTGGTCCATACGAATTGCACGACTTTTTCATTTATCATTTCTTACGCAATGGCTTCCGGCCAAGTAAAGTTTTCTATTTAGCACAAAAGGCGTTTAATAGCAGCAATAGAAACTCATCTACTTACGATGATGCAACCATTCTAAAATGGTTACAAACATTTTGCCGTCGTTTCTTCAGCCAGCAATTTAAACGCAGTTGTCTCCCCGATGGTCCAAAAGTAGGAAGTTGTTCTCTCAGCCCTCGAGGCGATTGGCGTATGCCTTCTGATGCTTGTGCAGCTCTTTGGTTGGAAGAATGCGAAAATTTAAAAGAACAAATCAATCCTATTACGCAATCAAACAATGAGAACAACTAAATCTGTGCTTCTTGCATTATTCCTGAGTGCTCTTTGGATCCATACCTGCCCCCTATTTGCACAAAAGAAGCCAATTTTCTTTGCGAGAACAGTTATTGAGTCCCCCACGCTCATCAAGGGCGATAGCATGTTGGTTTCTATAATTCTCTACTCAGATGCCGACTTACAACAGATACGCTGTAACACACAAACACTCAAGCTAAAAAATGCCACTGTTCGCCGACTCAACTTTAATCGTGATGAGACGCTTGGATTTCGTAACTATAAAGGACAAACATTCAATAGTTTAGTTTGGGCAGAATATGTCATTTCTGCCAATGAGATTACAACAATAGTACTCCCTGCTTTCAAATTTGAAGGAATAGCAAGAACCTATATCCCGTCTCAACAAGCATCTCCTTTCTTAGGATGGTGGACTCCTAAAGAAATCAAAGACGTTCATATAAAAACAGTTACAGAAAAAGTAAAAATTCCCGTTATTCATAAACCACAAAAGACAACAAAAGAATTACTCCAATCAAAAGAGTTCACGCTCTAATTCTCTGACATACAATTTCTATAGACTTATAAGAAAGTAGGCTATCAACGTTTAATTATCGCCGATAGCCTACTTTTCTCTAAATATATAGACAATTTCTTCATAGGGGAAAAAAATCACTGGGACTTCTAAAAAATACAGAAAGCATACAAATATCCTTATTGCATTTTCAAACGCAATAAGAGTATCAACTGGCATCCTTATTGTATTTTCAAATGCAATAAGAATATTTACGTTGGGTAAGTAGTAATATCATAAATAAAGTAACTACAACGAGTAAAAATAGAGCAAGAATGGAAAAGAATTATCAAAATCAACACTAAACGCATCAATCCAGCAACTTAAAAATTAAATTTGTTAAAAGAAAAGGCCGTTTGATGATTTTTCAAAAATCTTTTAATATAACAGTAACAAATACGTTTATTTTTGCAAGAACAAAAACAAAAAAGAATATTACACATAACTAAATCAACATATAATAAACAAATTAATTATGAAAAAAGGATTTATGTTAGCCGCAGTGGCCTTTTCATTAGGATGGCCCGCAACGATGGTTGCTAAATCTACCATCAATGGTTCTGCACAATCAGCAGTAACTGGCACTACTGCTATTTCTGAGACAAATGCTGTACCTGCCACTTATCAAAACCTCCCAGACTTAACTTATGCCGCAGAAAAAGCAATCAATTCCGTGGTTTATATAAAAGTGACAGTGGAGGGCTCATCACGGACTATACAATATTCTAATCCTTTTGAGGATTTCTTCGGAGACTTCTTTGGACGTGGTAACGGTGGAGATTCTCAACAAAGAACCTATAAAGAACCTGATCGCAAAGGGGCAGGCTCAGGCGTTATCCTAACAAGCGATGGGTATATCGTAACAAATAACCACGTTGTGGAAGGTGCAACAGAGATGATTGTAAAACTCAATGATAATCGGGAGTTTAAAGCACGCATCATTGGTACAGACAAGAATTCTGACTTAGCATTAATCAAAATCGAAGCAAAAGACCTACAGCCTATCACCATTGGCAATTCGGACAACCTTCGTTTAGGAGAATGGGTTCTTGCTATTGGTAATCCCTTTAGTTTAACTTCAACTGTAACAGCTGGTATTGTCAGTGCCAAAGCTCGTACGACAGGAGGAAATGCTGTAGAATCAAGCATTCAGACAGATGCTGCTATCAACCCAGGAAACTCTGGCGGTGCTTTGGTCAACGCACGCGGAGAACTTGTGGGAATCAACAATATGATTTATTCGCAAACAGGTTCCTACTCTGGTTATGGTTTCGCCATTCCCGTAAGCATTATGAACAAGGTAGTGGCTGATCTTCGAAAGTTTGGAACAGTGCAACGCGCTTTGATGGGAATTAGTGGCCAAGACGTTATCAACTATATCGATGCACAAAAAGAAAAAGGAAAAGAAGTTGAACTGGGTACAACCGAGGGAGTTTACGTTGGCGAAGTATCTTCCGATGGCGCTGCACATGCTGCAGGAATCAAAGAGGGAGATGTTATTACAGCTGTGGACGGCAAGAAAGTAACCAAGTTTGGAGAACTAAACGAAATCCTAGCGAATCATCGTCCTGGTGATAAAATCAGTGTAACATATCTTAGAAACAAGAAAGCCACAACAACATCTCTCACACTTCGCAACCAGCAAGGCACTACCACAGCTGTTGAAAATATCGATGATGAGCAGCTAGGTATAGCGCTGAGAAAACTCACTGCTAGCGAGAAAGAAGAGTTGGCACTCAGCCATGGACTTATGGTAACAGCTGTACGCGATGGTAAAATGAAAGAAGCAGGAATCACTAAAGGTGTCATTTTAATGCGCGTCAATGATAAGGATTTGAACTCTACTGATGACTTCTATGATGCTGTGAAGCGTGCAAATATGTCAACGGATCGCGTCCTATGGATTCGCGCAAAAACTCAGACAGGATATAACAAGAGTTTCACCGTTGAATTGAGCAACCCAAAGAAGAAATAAAAGAATATTTCAATAAAATAGATATAGCGGATTTCCGAAGATTTCATCTTCCAGGAATCCGCTTTTGTTTTTGTTTCCTAAAAAAGAATTATCGCACATTTTTCACTAACTTCGCAACGAATTTATCATTCAATCTTCATTATGCAAGAATTGGCTTTAAAGTATGGTTGCAACCCCAACCAAAAACCTGCCCGTATTTTTATTAAAAACGGAGAACTCCCTGTTACAGTACTTAATGGTCGACCTGGCTACATCAACTTTCTTGATGCACTCAATGGCTGGCAACTTGTAAAAGAACTCAAAGAAGCTACAGGTTTTCCTGCTGCAGCGAGTTTCAAACACGTTTCGCCTGCAGGAGCCGCCATCGGATTACCACTAGATGAAACACTTCGTAAAATCTACTGGGTAGATGATGTGGATTTCGAATTAACTTCAATAGCTTCTGCCTATGCGAGAGCCCGAGGTGCTGACCGTATGTCATCCTATGGTGATTTTATTGCCCTGAGCGATACCTGCGATAAAGCTACTGCTCTACTTATCAAGCGAGAAGTGAGTGACGGTGTCATTGCACCAAGTTATACAGAAGAGGCTTTAGAGGTTCTACGCGAAAAAAGAAAGGGTACATACAACGTTATTCAAATCGACACAAACTACAAACCTGAGCCTATTGAGCAGAAACAGGTCTTTGGAATCACTTTCGAGCAAGGACGCAACGAAGTTGATTTGACAAGTGATAACCTCTTTGATAATATTCCAACAAACAATAAGGATTTATCGGAAGAAGCAAAGCGTGACTTAAAGATTGCACTAATCATCCTAAAATACACACAGAGTAATTCGGTCTGCTATGTAAAGGATGGACAAGCAATCGGCATTGGTGCAGGTCAACAGAGCCGAATTCACTGTACAAGACTAGCAGGAAATAAGGCTGATATTTGGTGGCTTCGCCAGCATCCTAAAGTGATGAACCTACCTTGGGTGGAAAAGATAAGGAGAGCAGACCGTGACAATACTATTGATATATACATCAGTGAAGAATGGGAAGATGTTCTTAAAGATGGAGAATGGCAAAAGTTCTTCACAGAAAAGCCAGAGATGTTGACGCGAGAAGAAAAGAAAGAATGGATTGCAAAGAACACTGGAGTATGTCTAGGCAGTGATGCATTCTTCCCCTTTGGAGACAACATTGAGCGCGCTCACAAAAGTGGTGTTGCTTACGTTGCTCAAGCAGGTGGCAGCGTAAGAGACGATCATGTCATTGCTACTTGCGATAAATATGGCATTGTTATGGCCTTTACTGGTATCCGTCTTTTCCATCATTAAACAAGGATGAAATAAAATGAATAGACACGTAGGAGAAGAAGAAGTTCAACAAGCCATCACTACTGGAATAGTCTTTAAAGGTTCGAAGCTTTCAAAAAAGAGCGGAGAAGCCAAAGTGAAAACTAAAGCTAAGAAGAAAACCTATATAACAGGCTTACACGGAAGTGGTGCAGCAAAAAAGAAAGCAGATATCCGCAGACGCAGAGCTAATAGGCATAAAGCATAAAAGCAAGCCCCTCACTGAGATTCATAAATCTTTTTGAGGGGTTTTTATAATAAATAATTCCAAATTAATTGAACTCGAAAGGCAGCAAAATCAATATAGCACAAAAGCTAAGGTAGAATAGGAAGAGAAAAACCTAAGAATTTCCTTCTATATCTAAAGATAGTGTATCATAGATGAGAAAAATTAACTGTATTGTAACAACATATTGCTACAGGGCTTACACAAAGATTTCTATAATTTCTTTTTGCTTAAAAGTCATTAGATCATAGATTTTGACTTGCCTAGAATTTGGGACACTAGCAGTGATTGTGGTTAAAAGGGAATACACTATCCGTTTGCGTATGGGAAATACGGGTGATTTATAGTATAGACAGAAAAAATAAAAAAGGGACACCTTATAAAGATGCCCCTATTAGAACTTTAGATGTTGCAATTACTTGATCTTCACTGTAGCACGGCGGTTGTAGCTGAATGGATTAAGCGTATTTACGCCACCTGCAGCAACAGTTTCAATATTGCTACGACTCACACCCATCTTAACAAGTTCATCAGCAACAGTATTAGCACGGTTCTGAGAGAGCTTCTGGTTGAGAGTTGCAGAACCTGTCTTACTATCTGCATAACCCGTTACTACAATTGTAGAATTATTTTGCTTAGCGTAGTCAGCAAGTTCCTTAACATTTACGAGATCCTTGCGACTAGCAATCTTGCTACTACCAAGGTTGAAGAATACTGACTGAGCCGTTGTTACTGTCTGAACTTCTGTTTTCGTAATGGTTTCACCACCCTTAGGCTGGTTAGCAAGCATATCGCGAAGACGTGCATTCTCATCCTGTTGCTCTTTGAGAGAAGCATTCAGAGCATCCATCTGCTCCTTGTTCATTGCCATCAAAGCATCAACATCGGGTACCTTATCCCAGTTGCTCTTACCCAGGTTATAAGTAAGACCGACAGCAACACCGAGGTTCTTATCCCAGTGACGAGCGCGACTCTTCTTATAGTTAGCCCAGTTGTCTACAACACCATACTTCGTTGCCTTGTCAACAGTTCCTTCCCATGCATTTGCATAAACATCAACGAAAGCAGAAAGGTGATTAGAGAGACGGAAGTTGTTCAACAAACCAGCTTGATAAGAAATATCATAATTATGATCTGTCATGCTATGAACCACACCAATACCTGCATAAGGTATAAAGTTCCAAACACGTTTCTCATTATAACCACAGAAGATGTTAGAGAGGTTAAACATTACATCCTCGTGGATATTCCAATAATTGTACGTTTTGTGGTTGTTCTCAGAAATTACACGATCAGCCCAAACACCTTCAAACTTCGTACGGAGACCGAGGCCAGGAGTAAACCATTTACCAACAGCGACATTGAAACCAAACTCACCACGAGCCTTCTGGAAGGGATCAAACTTTAAACCTTTAACTTCTTCTGAAGAATAGCTAGCCTGATACTGACCACCTACACTAATGAACCAGTTTGCCCAAAAAGAATTGGTAGCAACGCTGTACTTTTTGGTAGGAACTACATTGTAGTCCTGAGCCATGCTTGACGTAGCAAGACCTACGAAAGCAAGTGCAATCATTAACTTTCTCATACTTATTTTTATTTTAGTGAAACATTAATATCTGAAACTTTATGTGTTATGATACACCTATTATTTAGGTGCAAAGTTAGATAAAGTTTTATAGATGTATCTAACATATTTGTACTTTTTTCATAAAACGCCATTTTTTCATCTATAAAACAAGCATTTGTAAGGTATTTATATCAATAAAATACTAAACAAATGACTAATTTACAAGATATCGTTATAAGAAGAGAGCATCGACCTGTTCATTTTGCAATATTGAAAGTGTAGGTAGTCCATCTGGTGTATAATTGGGCATGGAACAGGAAAACAACTGTGAAAGGAGATTCTCCATTTGATTCTTATCGAGTAATTCTCCAACGGGCATCGCACTTTTCCGAGCTAAGCCTAATGCCAAACGATGAGCAATATTCTCTCCAATTGAGCTAGAATCAGTAGAACTAACCTCTAACAATTCGTGTACTAAAAACTCTGGATCAACACCTGCTGAATCTGCTGGGATACATTTAATTGTATATACTTCATCTGTATTTGAAAACTCAAAACCAAGCGCTTTTAAATTTTCGACAACTGTATTAAATTGGATTTTCTCAATAGGTGTAAGATGAAGAGTAGGAGGAAATAAAATACCTTGTGGAGTTCCCTTATGGCCTTTTAACTGCTGACGAAATTTATCATACAGAATTCGAAAATGTGCACGATTCTGATCAACAAACATAAGACCGGACTTCACACTGACAACTATGTAACGCCCACGAAACTGCAGATAGTCCGTTCCAGAGAACTCAGTAACAGACAAAACTTCATTTATTACGGCCTGAGGTTGTTCTATTTTTTGGTCCCACAAAGAGGGCTGTTTTTGAACAGAACTATTCAATCCAAAAGCACGATTATATTCTTCTTCCCATGAAGTTTTACGAGCTACAGACTCTTTGAATGGATTAAAGGTATGGTCTATATGAACACGCGGTTGCTGTACAGGTATTGTTTCATCAAAGACTGGTAATTGTGGGCGATTAGCGGTATCAAAGTCAATGGTTGGAACTGCATTAAACTTGCTTAAAGCATCGCGTACTGCTGCCAATACAATTTGCCAAAGTTCTTGCTCATCTTGGAATTTTATCTCTGTCTTTGTCGGATGAATATTGACGTCTATCCGATGAGGATCTACTTCGAAATTTAGAAAATAAGGAACTTGCTCATTCTCAGGAATCAAACGCTCAAATGCACTTTGTACTGCTTTTGAAAAATATGGATGGCGCATATATCGAGCATTAACAAAGAAATACTGACGAGCCCCTTTCTTACGCGAACTTTCAGGACACCCCACAAAACCTGTTATTTTTGCCAGTTCTGTATCAGCATTAACAGGGATCAATTGTTGATCCATCTTACGCCCAAAAATACCAGAAATTCTCTGACGAAAATTACCACTGACAAGGTCGTGCATCAAAGTTCCATTAGAATAAAGTCTAAATGAAACTGCAGGGTGAGCCAAAGCTATACGCTCAAACTCTTGAACAACATTGCTCAGTTCTGTTTGGTTAGATTTTAAGAACTTCCTGCGTGCCGGCACATTAAAAAATAAATTACGCACTAGAAAGTTTGCACCGATAGGACAAGCAATTGGTTGCTCGTCTTTAAATTTCCCTCCCTCTACTTGTAGACATATTCCTATTTCTCTTTCTTTCTGACGAGTACGCAATTCCACCTGAGCTACAGCAACAATAGAGGCTAAAGCTTCTCCGCGAAATCCCATTGTACAGAGATTAAATAGATCTGATGCCTCCCGAATCTTAGATGTCGCATGACGCTCAAAAGCCAAGCGAGCATCAGTTTCGCTCATTCCTTTACCGTTATCAATAACTTGAATACTTGTTTTTCCAGCCTCTACCACATAAACTTGTATCAAAGTAGCACCTGCATCAATAGAATTTTCCACCAATTCCTTAATAACAGAGGAAGGACGTTGAATCACTTCTCCTGCGGCTATTTGGTTGGCAACAGTATCTGGCAATAGATGAATAATATCACTCATTATCTTCTTATTTGTAGTATACACTATTCTTTAGAAAAGTCCTTTTCTTTAGAGAAGTGTTGTAAAGGAGGCTCCCGACGTGGCATTATTTTTAATTCAGTACCTTTCTTTTTCCCTCGCCAAGTAAACAAATCATTTTTATTTAGAGGGCGGATATAATCAAACCAAGCAAAATTTGACAGCTTCGTTTTGTCTGACGGAGCAAGTGCAGCGGGATATACAGTTCCTGTTGTTGCAGGGCCCCAAATGCGCTTCAGTTTCTTATTAGCCAAAGTCATACGCAACTTGGAGGTTTCGGCATAGACTACATTATCTAAGATACTATCCTTATCAAGAGGATAATATACGATGCAAACATTTCCTTGGACTTCGTTATGATCCATTTGCCCATTTATAAAATAACTCCGCATTTGTTGCCCCGCTATTTGATTATAGACAATGGCCGAGTCCGTTTGCAACTGTTCGACAAGTAATGCTTGGCGATCAACATGTATACTGTCTATCGTTGAATCGTTCGTGAAGACATTAATCTCTTCACCCAACACTTGTCGGTTGTCATTCCACACTATCGGATCACGATAAAGTGTAAGTAACTTCTTTTGAGAATTAAAGACAAGAGAATCACAAACAGCTTGCACATCATTACGGAAAGAGCGAACATGAAAATATCCGTGAAGAACACGATAAATATTTTTTGTGTCTTTTGTTTTCGGCTTATTTGTCTCTACATCATAGGAATAAAGGCGAAGAGTATCTGCATGAACAAAGAGCGTATCTTTGCCTTGAGAATATTCTTTTGCTAAAGCATGTCCCGTAGCCATTGCTATCCCAAAAACTTCATGATACTCACCATAGTCTCCCATCAACTGACCTCTATTCTTTTTATCCTCGTAGAAGACATGTCCAAAAACTTTCATTTTATCATTCTTCCCATAAACAAGAGAATCTCCAAGTAAGCGACTCTCATAGTCAGTTATCCGCCCATTATGAGTGATCGCATTATGATATAATTCTGCACGCTTAGACCTATTAGACAGACGATATATTTCTTTTTCTGAATTGTAATACCCTCGCTCTGTATATACCACGTCTTTATCATGATATATATTGGATGGTCCTTGAACTTCAGCCCATTTTGTACGGACATTATAGTGCAAGGTATCTGTAGTTAAGGTAAACTTAGGATTCTTCAATTTTACATTAAAATTAAACGAAGCTTTTTGTTCACCTAAATAATACTCTCCCCAATCTGAAGTCAAATCGTTTTGCCCATCGACAAGTCGCCCTCCATTAAAGAAATAGCCCACATCATAAAGCCGATCAAAATTCAAACTATCAGTCATCAGAATTTGCTTACGATGACGTAAAGTAACGTTGCGACGCATTTGTGCCAACATCGCCTCGCCGTCATAATAAAGGTGTTCACCAACCAAGGACATTGTATCGCCTTGCAATATACGCACATGTCCAAAAGCTTCAAAAGAATTGGCAGCTTGAAAATACACAGCACTATCTGCATACATATTCATATTCCCCTGTCGGAAATGAACTTTTCCACTCAATCGTTGTGCATTAGGTTGTTCAAACTCATTATATCGTAGGTTATCAGCATGAACTAAAAAGATACGTTCATTTATGCTTTTCTTAGGACGTGCAGCAAAAGCGTCAAGCCACAAAAGTCCTAGTATTGAAACTAGGACTAATACACATATTTGTTTTTTTCCTTCCCTCTTCATAGTGACTCGTGTCACTTCATCCACTTATACTTAAAGTCACAATTACGCCAACCTGGCATAATACGCACATAAGTCTTCTGTGCTTTATCTTCTATCCACTCGTCTATCTTATCTTGACACTTCTTGCCATAAACAACTGAACGAAGGAGTTGGAAGTCTTCAGTAACATTAGCTCGATGAGCATCAATACGCTCTTTCAACTTTACAATCGCACAAACTTTCTGTCCCTTATCATTTGTATAAGTGAAAGCTTTAGATATTTCTCCTACTTTTAGTGTATCAACAACTTTAGCAATATCCGCATTCAAATCTTTCAATTGAACACGAGCTGAGGATGAATTGTTCTCACGTGAGTAAAAATTCATTAAACCATTGTTGTTGCGCGTATCTTTATCATCGGAAAGAGTTCTAGCAGCAGCTTCAAAGGTAAATGTGTGTTTACGAATATCTCCTGCAATAGAATCAAGACGTGCGCAACTAGTAACAAACTGACTATCAGGTATCTCTGGTTTTAGGAGGATATGTCTACAATTAACTCTATCTCCTCTCTTATCAATCAATTGAATGATATGATAACCAAATTCTGACTTTACAATTTTAGACACTTTCTTTGGATCGTTTAAACTAAATGCTACATTAGCAAATTCAGGAACTAGCTCCCCACGAGCTTTGTAACCAAGTTCCCCACCATTTCTTGCACTCCCCTCATCTTGACTATAGAAGCGAGCAAGCGTTGCGAATTCAGTTTCGCCAGTATTAACACGCTGTGCATAACCACGTAATGTATTCTCAATTCGTTCTACTTCATCACGACTAACACGTGGTTGAGATGTTATAATTTGCACTTCAACTTGTTCAGGAACAAAAGGCAAGCTATCCTGCGGAAGCTTTTGAAAATAATTTCGTACTTCTGAGGGAGTTACCTTTACACCACTTACTAATTTACGTTGTACTTGATTCACTCGATCTCTATCTCGTGCTAAGCGTTTTTGTTCTTCACGCATCTGCTGATAGCTTTTATGGAAAACGGCCTCAATAGCTTCGCGTGAACCATAAGCTTGCATTGCTCTATCCATTGTTTCATCAGCATCGGCAATAACCGTGGCCTCATCAGCATACAAGCTATCTATATCTGCTTGATGAAGAAACAATTTTTGAACAGCCAATTGTTCTGGAATTGTACAATAAGGATTGGTAATTGTCTGACGACTTTCTTCCATTCCTAATCTCATTTCTTCTACATCTGAAAGGAAAATAGGTTCATCACCAACAACCCAAACCACTTGGTCCACTACATTATTATTGTTCTGCGCCCATGTTGTCATAGCTGCGATGCACATAAGCATCAGTAATATCTTTTTCATAAAGGTAAGCTTAGTGTTTATTTACTGTTTTAACAACATCTTGGTTAACATTAAAAGAATATTCGTTGCGTAAACGCTTAACCCATTCTTCTGTTCTTTTATCCTGCACATCGTTAATCACTGCTGACTTAACATCTAAATAAGATTTTGGCTGTTTAAGGACCTGACCTTCCACACCCGAATATGGATAATTGCTATTTGACTTCACGGTTTCTCCGCCAAAGACCTCTGCATCCACATAACGATTTTCTCCTTTTTTTACAAGATAAGGACCAGAAACAGTTACTGTTACACTATCTTTATTAAAAGTCTCTCTTATAGCTTTCTTCCAGTCTCCATCAGCAGTTTTCTTTAGTATAGTTTGAGCTGCCTTCATTTTTTTTTCATCCTTGGCATGAATAACAAAACCCTTGAAACGCGGTTCTGTCCATGCATACTGCTTTTTATTTTTCTTAAATTGCTGTTCTAAAGCAGAAGTATCTTGCGCTACTTTATCCCAAACCTCTCTCTTACTCACTTCATAGAGTAACAAGCCATCATGATATTCTTGCACCAAATAACGAAGATTCAAGTCAGAACTATTCGCAACAAAAACACTATCTAAAACAAGTTCTCGCGTCAATCGACCTTTGGAGGCAGCTACAATTTTTTTTATTTTCGCTTCGGCAGAAACTTCGTCGATTCCTTGTTGTTTAAGTGCTGCAAAGATTTGTGGGCGAAGAACAGCATACGGTTCAAGCGGCTTACGTTCATCCATGCGAATGATATGAAAACCAACTGCTGTTTCAACAGGCTTAGAAAACTCTCCAACCTTAAGCGCATAAGCAGCATCTTCAAATTCCTTCAAAGTACTACCTGGGCCTATCCACGGAAGTTTTCCGCCTTGTAGCGCCGAACCTGGATCTTGCGATTTTTCTTTAGCTAAAGTAGCAAAGTCAGCTCCATGTTGTAGAGCAGAATAAATTGAATCAATTCTCTGTCTATATATTTCCTTCTCTGCCTCCGTTGCAGAGGCTGGTACAAGAATCAATATATGCGATGGCTTCAACAAGTCATGTCCGTTCAATTGTTTTTCCGAATCTTTATAAATAGAAGTAGCAACACTGTCTATAAAGGTCGAATCCACCAAATAGGGGGTCAGCTGCATATCTCGATATGTCATAAATTCCTTTTTGAAGGAACTGAGTGTATCTAAACGTGCAGCCTCAGCCGCAGCAACCTTTAATTTATAATTTATAAACATCGGGACATAGTCCTCTATAGCCCTTATATCTACTGCTTTTTCTGGGTTCCCATTCTTATTAAAACTATACTCAAATTCTGAGCGCGTCACTTGTTTTCCGTTCACAGTCATAATGACAGGGTCAACAACTTGAGCCCCAACAGTCAAAGTAAGCGAAAAAGTCAGCAGGGTTGCTATTTTATGCATTTTCAGTCAATTTTGAATTTGGTGCAAATTTAGTCCTTATGTATCAATTACACAATTCGTTTTAGATATTTTATATTCCACCTCATTATGCTTCTCAATGAGCTATATTGAAGATATTGAAGGGTTATAGAATAAAACATAGTAACATCTTGACATTAAGAAATATAATATCATTAAAAACAGACAGTATTTTCTAAAGGCAACCAAAGGCCTCCTACTATGATTATAATAAGATGCTCCGCAGAATATAGCGACTTTTATCAATTTAATACAGCATGAAGATTATTATTTGTGCCATAACTTCCAATACTGTCCTTATTTACAAGAGTTAACGATGAAGGAATATCATCGACACCAAATGTTATCTTCGCAAATCAGAGATAAGGAAACATTCGCCTAACTTGAAGGAAAAAGAAAATGCATTTTTATATAATCAATCGTGATTATTTTGAAAAATAAAAAGAAATGAGTACTTTTGCGCGCAATTAAAATCGCCCTATATTTATGAAATCAGATTTTATTGCAGACAGAATTGTCATGGACGGTCTTACCTTTGACGACGTCCTTCTCCTTCCCGCTTATTCAGAAGTCCTTCCGCGCACTGTGAGTTTGGCTACCCGTTTCTCACGGAACATTGAGTTGCAGATACCTTTCGTATCGGCAGCAATGGATACCGTTACTGAAGCTAACATGGCCATAGCCATGGCTCGAGAAGGAGGAATTGGTGTCATTCATAAGAATATGAGTATTGAAGATCAAGCCCGACAAGTTGCCATCGTAAAGAGAGCAGAAAACGGCATGATATACGACCCTGTGACAATCCACCGCGGTAGCACAGTCGGCGGTGCCTTACAACTTATGTCTGAATACCATATCGGTGGCATCCCTGTAGTAGATGATGAAATGCATTTGGTGGGCATCGTTACCAATCGTGACTTGCGTTTCGAGAACGACTTGCAAAAGAAGGTTGAGGACGTTATGACAAAAGAAAATCTTGTCACAACGACGCAACAAACGGACTTAGCTGGTGCTGCTCGTATTCTCCAAGAAAACAAGATAGAGAAGTTGCCCGTTGTTGATAAGGACAATCATCTGGTGGGCTTGATCACCTATAAAGATATTACGAAAGCCAAGGATAAACCGATGGCTGCCAAAGACGAGAAGGGACGCCTACGTGTTGCTGCAGGTGTTGGTGTAACACAAGATACGCTGCAACGCATGGAGAGTCTGATTCAAGCAGGAGCAGATGCCATTGTAATCGACACTGCTCATGGACATTCCAAAGCTGTTATTGAAAAACTGAAAGAGGCTAAGGCTTCATTCAAAAATGTAGATATTGTAGTAGGAAATGTTGCTACTGGCGAAGCTGCCCATATGCTGGCACAAGCTGGAGCAGATGCAATCAAAGTTGGCATTGGTCCTGGAAGTATTTGCACTACACGTATTGTTGCTGGCGTTGGTGTACCACAGTTGAGTGCCGTCTATGATGTTGCTTGTGCACTTAAAGGAACAGACGTTCCTCTCATTGCAGATGGCGGCCTACGCTATAGTGGCGACATTGTTAAGGCTCTGGCTGCAGGGGGACACTGCGTTATGATCGGTTCGCTTGTAGCTGGTACAGAAGAAAGTCCAGGCGATACTATCATCTTCAACGGACGCAAGTTCAAAGCCTATAGAGGTATGGGCTCTTTGGAAGCCATGGAGAATGGTTCTAAGGATCGCTATTTCCAATCGGGCGTAGTAGAGGCGAAAAAGTTAGTACCTGAAGGTATTGCTGGTCGAGTTCCCTACAAAGGCACGGTACAGGAAGTCATCTATCAGCTTTGCGGCGGTTTACGCAGCGGTATGGGCTACTGTGGTGCGGGCACTATCGAAGCTCTTCACAATGCTAAATTCACACGCATCACTAATGCGGGCGTTCTTGAAAGTCATCCGCACGACATTACGATTACGAGCGAAGCACCCAACTATAGTCGCTACGAATAATTTGTAGCTTCTTTTCACTGAACACCGCTAAGATTTTGTGGACACTTACAGACCTAAGCCTCCACAAGGCCTTAGCGGTGTTTTTCTTTTCTTGTATCTACCCCACTCCCCTTCTCATTATGCACATCATAGAAGTTTTCACCAAAGGCAAGCACAGCGAGGCTGCAAACGAAGATGGATGGATTGTAACCAACGACTTCGCGGCGGTCATTGATGGTAGTACATCTAAAGTTGAATTCCGCATTGGCAATAAATCCAAAGGACAATTTGCCACGGAAACTATACGAGAAGCCATATCTCACTTGCCGTCCAATATTTCTATGTCCGAAGCGCTCTTGTATCTTACAGAAGCTCTTGCCTCAGCAGTTCCTGACTTACTCCACAAGGAGGCAGCTTATCGACTTACGTGCTCGGCAGTAATCTTTAGTAAGCAGCGAAAAGAATTGTGGTTCATTGGAGATTGTCAAAGTCGCTTCTGCGGAATAACGCATACACACCCGAAGCTCATTGATACTCTCTTGACACAAATCAGATGCGACATTGTGAAATATGCCTTAAAGAAAGGATACTCCACTAATGAGCTGCTCAAAAACGATATTGGTCGTAACTTTATCTTCAACGAACTTCGCGAACAATGTCATTTTCAAAATGACACGAATCCTGCCAATATTTTTCGCTATCCCGTCCTCGACGGCACACCTATCCCACCCGAGCTCGTCTCCGTAGTTTCTGTGAGCGATGCTAAGCAGCTCATCTTGGCAAGCGATGGTTATCCGCGTCTTTTCGATACATTGCAAGAATCAGAAGACTATTTAGAGCGCGTTCTATCGCAAGATCCTCTTTGCATACATGAGAATCCCGCCACAAAATGCCTCATCGAAGGGAATTCCTCTTTTGATGACCGCACTTTTTTGCGACTTTCCATCAACGATTCAACTCTATAAACAATGAAGATAGCACTTATCCAACTCAACAGCATTTGGCAGGATATTGAAGCCAACATCCAACAAGCTGAAAATTTTATCTTGCAAACAGAAAAAGCCGACTTGTATATCCTTCCCGAGATGTGGGCCACAGGTTTCTGTACTGAAGGAGCAAAAGATACTTCCTTAGCTCTTCACTGGATGGAACGTATCGCGAAAAAATCCCATTGTGCTATTGCAGGCTCGCTTCCCATTTGTAGGGAGAATGGAAAATTTGTCAATCGCTTCTATTTTGTCACACCCGCCAGCTCTTCCTTCTACGACAAACACCATCTTTTCCGCTTTGGAGGTGAGGACAAAAATTTTGACAGTGGGCATGAACGTAAGATTGTCCACTTCGGAGGCTTCCGTTTCCTACTACAAATCTGTTACGACTTACGCTTCCCTGTATTCTCCCGCAATACAAATACCGACTATGATGCAATTATTTATGTAGCCTGCTGGCCTGCAAGCCGACGACCAGCGTTAGATGCTCTATTGACGGCACGTGCCATAGAGAACCAAAGCTATGTTATCTGTGTAAATAGGACAGGAGATGAAAAGGCCTTACACTACGACGGAGGAAGCTGTGTTATCAGTCCAGAAGGTAAACGCGTTCTCGATTTAGGTTGCTCTCCTACCATTCAAACAACTGATATTTCCATTGAAGAACTAAACTCTTTCCGACAAAAGTTTCCATTTCTTCAAGATGCAGATAGTTTTCAACTTCTCTAAAAGTTTGCGCAAAATTTTCTAAAGCCAATAAAACTGTTTGCTTTGGAAAGTTCCTCTCTTTCTAAAGGAAAGCAATCATTGCATTTTGCTTTTCTATGATTCATTCCTATTTTCGCACTCCATAACTATAAAATAATGACAGCTGAAATAATTTTCAAAACATTCCCCAACCTCACAGAGAAACAACGAAGGCAGATAGAAGCACTTGATGCCCTCTATCGCGATTGGAACGCAAAGATAAATGTGATTTCACGCAAGGACATTGACAATCTTTTCGTTCACCACGTACTTCATTCCTTTGGTATTGCAAAAGTAATTGAGTTTACTTCTGGTTCCTCCATCTTAGATGTGGGCACGGGCGGAGGTTTTCCTGGCATTCCCTTGGCCATCTTATTCCCCGAATGCCAATTTGTACTAGAGGACAGTATAGGGAAGAAGATACGAGTGGCTACGGCCGTTGCCGAAGCTATCGGACTGAAAAATGTAGAAGCCGTGCATCGCAATGTCATTGAAGAGAAGCGTAAATTCGACTTCGTGGTGAGTCGCGCTGTTATGAATACGGCTGATTTAGCTAAATTGGTAGAAAAGAATGTCTCCAAAACACAACGTAATCCCCTCAAGAATGGCCTCATCTGCCTAAAAGGCGGTGATCTTACTGAGGAACTCAAACCTTTTGGCAATAAAGTTAAGATTTGGAACTTATCCGATTTCTTTGCAGATGAGTTCTTCGAGACAAAAAAAGTTACCTATCTACCATTTTAGAATAAAAGAGAGTCAATATGCTCAAGGTTCAAAAATTTGTGGTCAATATGATCGAAGAGAACTGCTATGTTCTTTCCGATGAAAGTAAAGACGCGGTTGTTATCGACTGTGGCATCCTCTATCCCGAGGAAGCCGATGCTTTCCGCAGCTATATCAATGACAACGAACTAAAAGTTACGCACCTCATCAATACTCATTGTCATTTCGACCATATTTTCGGCGATGGTTTCATCTATAAAACCTACAATATACTACCGGAAATGTCACGCAACGAAGTACAACTCTACAAGCAGCTTCCCAAACAGTTGGAAATGTTCCTACACCGCGAATTACCTATCATACAACCACCCGTAGGAAGAATCTTCGATGCTGGAGAAACCATCACTTTTGGTACACATAAGTTGGACATAATCGCCACACCTGGACACACACCTGGAGGCGTATGTTTCTACTGCGAGAAAGAACGTATCCTTTTCTCTGGAGATAGTCTCTTCTATCACGAAATTGGCCGCACAGACTTCCCTGGGGGTAACTACGGCAGCCTTATCAGTAGCCTAAAAAACAATATCCTTACGCTTCCAGAAGATGTCACCGTATGTCCAGGACACGGCGACACAACAACCGTTGGAGAAGAAAAACGACAGAATCCGTATCTCCAATAAAAACAAAAAAACAAACACTCTCCCCCAATTCGGTTTGAGACTCACAATAGAAAATTTCATTAAATCGAATTGGGGCTAATAGTAATATTTGCTTGTTATCTACTTGCATCATAGTGCATTTTATACTATGAGAAAAAACTTCGTTTTCATCATTACAAAAGCTCCTTAAAATCTATCTATTCAAAAGGTAAAATCTCTACACACCAACGACTATATTTACCGCCCTTTTATTTGACAATCCATTTTCTTGAGATAGATGTGAAAGAATCTATTTTTTTCAAAAAAAGCACGAAAGGAAATAGAAAAGGAAGAAATATTGAAGACCTTACTCCAAAATTTAGGGTAAAAGACAGGGATGAATGATAATTTTACACAAAAATGGCAATCAAAACGTACTGAAAAGTCGCTTTTTTCCTTATTCTGTCTAAAAATACAATAAGGCAATCAGCTGATATCCTTATTGCGTTTGATTTTTTCCTTATTGTAATTCAAATTTTCTATAGGACAAAATAAAATTTGTAGTATAGAAAATAAAATTTGTAGTATAGAAAATAAAATTTGTAGTATAGAAAATAAAATTTCTCGGCGAGAAATTGCATTTTTCTACCGAAAGCATGAATTTAGTCCTAATTTAATGTTGCGTCGAGATTACGTTATTTTCAACCGCAGGCAACAACGCTGGATTTTAAGCGATTCTCGAGGCTATAGAATGCGAGATTTTTTTACAAAATAAGTATCACAGTTATTCATAGAATAGTTCAAATGAAGTTTTCAACTTATCAGAGATACTGCAGAAGGTCTTTCAAATCTGTCACAACGGCATTGGGGATTGACTCATCTTCTTCTTTGTCTGTCCAACCTTTGCCTTTCAGCCAAATTGTTTGACAGCCCACACTCGATGCGGGGAGAATATCCTTACTGAAACTATCTCCTACGACACATACTTCAGATGCCTTGCAGCAGCAGGCATCTACTCCCAACTGATAGATACGTGGATCTGGCTTTCTCACTCCGACCACAGCACTTTCAATTATCGCAGAAAAATACTCCAGCTGATAGGAGCGCAGAATGGTTTCTATATTCCCATAGAAATTTGAAACCAACACAAGTCTATACTTCTTTTGCAACTCTTCCAATACACTTCGAGTCTGTAGTAATTGCTGTAAAACATAGTCGTTACAGAAGGTGGCAATACGTTGAGAGAGCTGTAAGCGTTCAGACTTGGTTGTTATGAAATACTCTTTAAAATCCAGCCAAAGCAGTTCTTGACGCACTTTTTTGCAGAGCAAGGCGTAGAAATCATCATCAGAGTTTATAATAGGTGCTTTTGCCAAGGCACGTTCTCCAAATACATAGGCCTCACGAAACTGTGCCTCTGTAACTGGAACCTTCACTGCCTGAAATCCATCCCAAAGTACATGAGCCCAATGCCGTGCATTCGTATCGAGCGTGCCGCCATAATCGAAAATAACAGACTTAATCACTTCATTATCTTTTTAGTTCCTACTTTCACTAACGATACGCCCACAATGATCCAAAAAAGTTCACGGATACGTGTATAGAAACTCGCAAAGAGTCCAATGGAGAGAGTACCGAAACCTAAAAGTTTCACAATAAAGGCTAGCGACCCTTCACGCGCACCCAACTGCATCGGGAAAAAGAATAAAACATTGCCTATGAGAGAAGAAAAAGCCAAGACCAACAGAGCATCACCGAACGATACAGGAAATCCAAGACTCAGAAGAATGAAGTAGTATTCATAGGAGTTAATAACACGTCCAACATATTCCATCACCAGTGCCGAATAAAAAGCATGTGGCTGACTATGCAAATAGGCTATGTTTTGATCTACTTGCTTCATGCTTTCGATATTCTTTTCATAAAATTTCTTAGCATATTTCTTCACAAAAGGAATATGCAACAGAATACCGTAAAGCTTTACTATCATTCCATTTTTATAGCCATAGTAGAAGAAATATATAACGATACAGAACACCAATGTGAAGATAGCGAACAGTGCTGCAAAGAGGGGGTTCATCTTGTCGAAATAGAGAATAATAAACATTATAACTCCTGTCATCCACAAGAAGAAATGAGACAGAATATGCATCATTGAATACAGCACAGTACAACTCATTGCACGCGGAGTTCCAATGTAGCTACTCAATTCCATCACACGATAAGGTGCACCTCCAAAGCCAAAAGGAGTAGTATAACTAAAAGCAAAGCCACTCACCGTAAGTTTGTAGGCATGGAGGTAGGACAAATGTTTATCATGGTTTCCACTATTGACAATCTCATAAAAAGCCCCTGCATTAAAGGCATAAACAAAAACCCAAATACCTACAACGGCAGGAAGATAGAGCCCTACTCTGGCTATCCGCTGATGAAGGTCGGTGAAATCAACACCGAAACCATACATCATAATGATAACACTGACGATGCCAAAGAGCAAAAATAAATTTCTATATAATGGACGCATAATTTATGGGTTTGAATAAATTCCAAGTTGGGAAAGAATCTGTTTACAAAGCTGCTCATGCTTCTGACGCATATAGAAACATATCAGATTCATTATTGTAAGTTCAAACACAAAATAAAGCCAAGGCTGCCCCAAGAGCAAAACGAGATAGAGAAAGATGGCACGCGTGTTGAACGTAAGAATATTTGTCCATTTCATCAAAGGCAAGCTCCCTTTGCGAAAGTCATCGCACAGTGCTTGCGGTAAGGCCTCATTGCCAAACTTTTCTTTCAAAGCTTTGCTCAAGCTTTGGAAGTTCGGCGTTAACTTCTCTTGAGAGCGGGTATAGTTGCGATAGAAGAAAAGAAAAAGTTTCCACAAGAAATCCCTCTTCCATGAAAGCCCTTGAAACTCATTGGTCAGCTTATCTGCATTATCAAGTTCGCTCCCGCTTACTCCCTTCAAGAAAAAGAGGTGAATATTGCGATAATAGTCTGCAAGCTGACATTGTTTAGCATGACAAATCAAACCCGAAACAGCAGCAAGCAACCAAATCCAAATACCCCATATTGGAGCTAGGCGAAGACAGATAAAGAAGTAAATAGAAAAAAACCACGCATCCCCAGCAAAACCGTCCAAGACACGGCCCAAACGCGTTTTCTTCCCAGTCATACGCGCCAACTGCCCATCGCAACTGTCGTAGAGATTAGCCCATACAAGCAAAAAGATACCCAAGAGCGTGATGTGTATATCTTCAAAATAAAAACAAACACCTGCTGCGACACCAAGAATTATACTTAAAATGGTAACAACATTAGGATGTATCCCAAAATAGTTGAAAAACTTTGCCCACATAAAGCCTAAGGGGCGCGTAAAATGTATATCCAGCCACTCTTCTGTATCCATTGACTTGAGAGTGGAATTAAGTTGTTTATCTGCCATAACTACTTATTATTCGCTCAACAATCGCTCGAGCAGCAAGTTCTCGACATAAAGAGAAACTGGGCCAGTCATTAAAATCTATAATCTTAAAAGAACCATCGGCACTTATCACACAATCGCCGCCATAAATAACAAAACCTGTAAGTCGCGCAGCTCTATCTGCTTCTTGCTTGAGAGCTGACGCATCAAAAGGGAACAATCTTGGCTGACCATTGATTTCCTCCAAACCAAACTTACTAAATTGTTGCTCCAAAGTAGGATAGTATGAAAAGAAAAAGTCGGTTCCTTCAACACCATAAAACTTTACAAGATCTCCCTCAAGGTGCTCTACAGCCAGGAGGTCCATTACATTGCGTTCTTCATATTGCCGAAGAGCTTCTTTAGACTCTTTTTCTGATGCCACAAAGCACACATCCGTTGCATCTTGCGCACAAGCATCTCCGCGCTTTATCCAAAAAGGATAAGATAAAGAAGACAAGCCAGCGCGAGTAATACTATAACATCTTGGGATTGGGATACACTCGTTATCAAAAAGTTCTGATATTTTTGTTCGAGTATTTTCCAAGAGACTCGTAGGAGAATTTAAAATGGGAGTATCACGGGTCTCTGCAACTTTGAGAAGTTGCAAAGCCTTCTTACTACGCGACATTGTAAAGACACCATCCAACTGAGTAGGAACCTGCGTTAGCTTGTCTTCCGAAACCGTATAAACAGTATGCCCCGCATCTTTTAGGCCATCCACTACAGCAAAAAAAATGGCGGCATCGCGTTCCTCTGAGTGAGGAGAGAAGATCGCAGATCTGCTTACTCCTAAAAAAATCATATACTTATGAGTTGAGAAAATCCTCTGCTTTCTGAATATCGCCAGCATGGTCGACGTCAAGAATCTTTGAGAAAGGACGAGCTATCAAGTGGCAATTATCTGCTATCAAGCCTCGCTGAAAATTTCGCATACGACTCTGTCCCTCTTTCATACAACGATCAAGAGTTAGTAGGCATCTGTCCGTCAGTGCATAAATACCACCAGATATAAAACGGCAATCATCTCCTTTCACATCAAGAAAATCTATGATTTTCATCTGATTGTCTACTTCTACATAAAGTGGACATTCATCATCAATAAAATCTGTCACAGCCATCATACCATCACAAGAGGATGATTCAAAGGCTCGAATATATTCAGCAAATTCTTCTTCTCGGAAAATAGTGTCAACAGTTGTTAGACAAAAGTTTCCCTCTCGCAGATAAGGAGCAATTTCTGAGAAACTATGCATCGAACTCTGAGTGCTTTTTACAACAAGCCGGATATTACAAATTTTATCTGTTTCCATCAACTTGCGTATATGCTGCTCTGTCATCGGATTCAGCGTGTTGACAATGATGACAATCTCTTCAGCCTTGTTGAGTTGGAAGATGCGAATAAGGCGATCAATCATTGCCTCGCCGTTGATTTTCACCAACGGCTTTGGCAATGATATTCCTTCTTGCGCAAGACGGGAACCTTCTCCCGCTGCGATTATTGCATACCTCATTCTTGCCCTGTATTACTATTCTGATCAGAAGCGTTATTACTTGAGGGCATATCTGTTCTCTCGCGCGAAAAACGACGGGGACGCTCACCATCTTCACGTCTGTCTCGATACAGTTTTGGAAGCGGATTCTTTGTAGCTTCTTTGTATTTCTGCCGATTACGATAAATATCTATAGCAGAAAAGACTGCTTGACGAAAAGAATCTGGATTTGCTGTACCGGTGCCTGCTATATCGTACGCTGTCCCATGATCAGGAGAAGTTCTTACAAAAGGAAGCCCCGCCGTGAAGTTAACGCCATCATCCATCGAAAGTGCTTTGAAGGGTGCCAGGCCTTGATCGTGATACATAGCAAGAACACCGTCAAAATGCTGGTAGAGACCTGCACCAAAGAAACCATCTGCAGAATACGGCCCAAAGATGTGCTTACCTTCTCCCACCAGTTTTTCTATCACTGGCTTGATAATTTCACTTTCTTCTTTCCCAATGACTCCTGAATCACCGTTATGTGGATTCAAACCAAGAACAGCGATACGAGGCATTGAGAGAAGGAAATCATGACGCAAGGAATATTGAAACAGACGTAACTTCAATTCCACTAATTCAGGTGTAATCGCCTCCGCTACTTCGTGTACTGGGAGATGAGTCGTTACTAAAGCCACACGCATCAAACTATTCGTGAGAATCATAAGTGTGCCGTGTTCACTTCCTAAGCGTTCTTCTAAATATTCCGTATGACCCGAAAAATGGAAATTGCTACTCTGAATACTACTCTTATTGATAGGTGCCGTAACGAGTACGTCAATTTTACCTTCTTTCAACTCATCTGTAGCACGCTCTAAGGCTAAGAAAGCTGCATGCCCAGCTTCAGGATTAGAAGAACCGAATTCCACCTTCACTTCTTCATCAAAACAATTCACGAGATTGAGATGATTCGGACGAGCTTCTGCACCACTTTCAACAACGTGGTAGGTTACATCAGCTCCCACCGCTTTCTTGTGAAAAGAAGCTAGTTTTGCTGACCCATAAACAACTGGCGTACACAATTCAAGCATACCGCTATCAGCAAAGGTCTTAAAAATCAGTTCATAGCCCACACCGTTGGTGTCGCCATGTGTGATACCTACTTTGATTTTCGGCCTGGAATCGTCAAGTATATTACGAGAAACCTCAGCCTCAATATTTTTTTGTTCCATAAAGAAATTGCTATTTTTGATTCTTCTCTTCTTCTAGTTTTTTTGTAGTGAGTAGTCCACAAGCTGCAAAAATGTCTTGTCCTCTACTCGAACGAATGGTGGCAAAAACACCATGGTTAGTCAGATAGTCACGAAACTTGATCATGCGCTCGTCATTCACTCCACGCAACGACGTATCTGGAATATCATGGAAACGTATAAGGTTCATACGACAATCTAAGCCTCGAAGCAATTCTACAACTGCTTGCGCATGCTCTTTAGAGTCGTTAATACCATCGAACACGATGTATTCAAACGATAAGCGACGCTGTTTCGGTGCATCCCTACGAACTGGATCTTTCCTACAGAAGTCGTACTGGCGTAATACATTTATAACATCTGTAATACCGAAGGCTTGTTCCGCAGGCATCAATTTTAAACGCTCTGAAGGTATTGGATGATGAAGACTAATGGCTAAATTACACTGGCTTTCTTCTAAGAAGCGTACTAATCCTTTTGCCAATCCAACACTACTTACAGTGATACGCTTAGGACTCCAAGCATATCCCCATTCAGCCGTTAGAGCAGTTGTTGCACGAAGCACATTGTCTAAATTATCAAAGGGTTCCCCTTGTCCCATAAAGACTATGTTCGTCAACTTCTCACGCTCTGGAAGACTATATATTTGATTCAGTATATCTGCCGCAGACAAGGAAGCGGTCCAGCCTTGACGTCCCGTCATACAAAAGGCACAATGCATCTTACATCCCACCTGACAGGATACACACAGTGTAGCGCGATCTGCTGTAGGGATATATACTGTTTCAATATAATCTCCTTTGGCTGTTTGATAAAGATATTTAATTGTACCGTCTTTCGAGTATTGAGCATCAATAGGAGCGCGACTACCAATTTCGTAGTTGGCAGCCAAGCGTTCACGAGCGTTTTTAGACAGATTGGTCATCTGGTCAAAACTATTCACTTTATGCCCATAAATCCAACCTGCGAGTTGCTTTCCAACAAAAGCAGGTAAACCTAAGTCTGTAACTATTGTTTTCAGTTCCTCCAATGTTAACCCAAGAAGAACTGGTTTCATTGCTAATGACTCTGTCATTCGAGTATTCATTTGGGAGCGAAGTTACAAAAATATACGCAAATACTTTATCTTGTAGAGCAAAAAGGAAAAAGAAGGAAACGTATCATTCATTTCTTTTTGACAAATGTTATATCTTTGCAAATATGAAAAGAAAAATCTTGTTTATCTGTCTTGGCAACATCTGTCGATCTGCCACTGCAGAAGAAGTACTGAGGGTAAAAGCAAAGAAAGCTGGCATAGATATCTTTGTTGACTCTGCTGGCATTATTGATTATCATGAGGGAGAGCTTCCCGACTCACGAATGAGGGCGCATGCTGCTCGACGAGGGTATCAACTAACACACCACTCTAGGCCTGTCCGTACTAAGGACTTCGACAATTTTGATATCATCATAGCAATGGATGAAAACAATGTGAGAAGCCTTGAAAAACTTGTGCGTAATGATGCTGATCGGGACAAAATATATCGTGCCACGGCATTTATTTCTCAATACGACACACTGAATATTCCCGACCCATATTATGGAGGGCCAGAAGATTTTGAATGGGCGATAGACTTGATAGAAGATTGTTGTGACGGAATAATCAAGTCAATACAATAAATAAAAAGAACCACTTCTCGGCAAGAAGTAGTTCTTTTTTTACATTCTGTTAAAACTCAAATTATCTTGTATAGAGTAACCAAGCTCCAGCATATTTTCCACGCAATTCGCCACGTGATTGCATCGCACTATTTTTATCGTTGAAAGAACTAGCGATAACACGATACCATCCTGTCTGGCCATTGATTGTTTCATTGGTCTTAACCACGCGAGAATCATACCCCCCATTTGCTAACTGCTCCTTAAGACTAAGTGCGTTTGTTTGATTTACAAAACTACCCACTACTACGCTGTATGTCTTCAGCGGATTACCACTCACAACAGTCAACGGACCATTGATAGTGCGCACGTCAGGATCATTTACTGTAGCGTTTGAATTCTGCGTAGGAGTAACAGGGGTTACTGTCACATCATGGTTTACAGGAGCTACGGCTACTGTATTATCGTCAGTAGTCTGAGCTGCTGTAGCTTGGTTGTAAGCTTGTTGCCAAGCACTTTCTTTTGATTTACAAGATGTCAATGCCGTAGCAAAGCATACCGCAAGAGCCAAAAACAGAGTTTTCTTCATTTATAGATATATTTTGTTAGTATTTTTATAAAAGGGGGTCGTTTACAAACCTCATATTTACATTTTGATTTTGCAAAAATACAATTCTAAAACTGTATTTTCAAGTTTTTAGTACGTTAAACTACATTAAAGTATATCATTCCTCAAAAATATAACTCGTTTTTTTGATTCAATTTGTCGAAAAAGCCTTATCTTCGCCCTATCAAACATTTTAATATTTCTAAATATGAAAGGTTTAAGTATTCTTGTATCATTTTTGGGCGGTGCTGCTGTAGGTGCAGCAGTAGGCCTTTTATTGGCACCAGAGAAAGGTGCTGATACGCGTAAAAAACTTTTAGATCAGGGCACAAAGATTGCAGATCGCGTTAACGAGACTTTGAAGCGTAATGGCATAAAGCTCAGTCGTGAAGACATGGAAGGAATGGTCGACGACATTGCAGAAGAACTCAAACCTGTTAACGAGTAAAATGCAGAGAAATAGGGAGAGGGTGTCTATAATGGACATCTTCTTCCTTTTATAAATCATTTTTACTTGCAATGTTATCATCCGACCAGAACATACAGACCATCCGTGAATTAGTCCTAAATCTGAAAGAATACGCTGAGTTCAAAGCCGAATCTGTTCAGATTGGAATCATCCGTAAGTTGTCCATCCTCATAACAGCGCTTATCGTGGGAGGTTTAGCTTTCGTATTTGTCGCCATTATTATTTTTTTTCTTTCCGGAACTTTGGCGTTGGCATTGGCTCCCCATGTTGGCGGAACAGCTATATCTTGCTTAATTGTGGCCGCTTGCTATCTACTTTTAGGATGCCTAATTTATGCAAAGCGAACAGCTTGGATTCTCAACCCCATTGCTAATTTTATAGGAGAATTATTTCTTAAATCTGATGAATCAATAAAAGAAAAATTAGATGGCACAGAATAAATTCGATTTCGAAAAGCTTCGCATACGCCAATTGGAGTTGGAAAAGAAAATGCAAAAAAAGCGTGAAGATATTCAGCAAAACTTCTCAACTCTCTTTGCTCCACCTCCTCCAAGCCACAATATGATTGAAAATTTAATAAACAAGGCACAACAAACTGCAGCTATTGTAGACGGTGTCTTGTTTGGCTACAAAATATTTAAAAGCTTCAGAAAAATATTTCCGCGTTCTCGTAAAAAATAGACTTGCAAGAAAAACTTGTAAGCCTATTTTTTTGTTCAAGATTGCACTACCTCTAATAAAAAACAGAAGTATGCCCTCTCATGATCTAAAAAAAATGAAAATCAGCTAATAACTAACATTTTTCAACACTTTAGAGCAAACTCAAAAAGTCCTTATTGTGTCAACTGACACAATAAGGCTGTCAGCTGACAGCCTTATTGTATTTTCAAATTTCCTTATTGTAATTTTCGAGAGAATTATCCTTATCGCTACTAGCTTTTTCGCATCAGTCAGCAGACGAATGAAATACACTTAAAAAGTTTTTGGGATAAGGAGTTTCAAAACGGAGAGGTTCGCCTGTAATAGGATGGAAAAAATTTAGACGAAAAGCGTGAAGAGCTAAACGACCTATAGGATCATCACCATTACCATATTTTATGTCGCCACATACAGGATGATTCAAATCCTTCATATGCACACGAATCTGATTCTTACGCCCTGTCTCCAATTTTAGGTCTACCAGAGAATATCTATCTGCGGCCTTTATAGTCTTGAAATGTGTGACAGCATACTTACCACCATTGTCGGTTTCTGAAGAATAAGTGAAATAGGCCTTATTGTCCTTTAGCCAACTTCTAACAACGCCTTCTTTTTCTTCCATGCGTCCAGAAACTAAAGCCACATAACGGCGGTCGGTAACAATGCTTTGCCAATTATTTTCTAATATTTGCTCTGCACGCTGCGTCTTAGCATAAACTAAAAGCCCAGAAGTGTCGCGATCCAAACGATGGACAACATGCGCTGTACACTTTTGATGAGTCCTGCGAAAGTATTCATCCAAAATTGTTTTCACACAATAGGGATGATTCATCGATGCCATTGAAAGTATACCAATAGCTTTCTCTATAACAATGATTTGAGAGTCTTCGTAAACAATGCGTACAAATTTACTCGATAGCTCATTCTTTGGCTTACGACGACTAATTTCCACACGCATTCCTGGCTGCAACTCATAATCAAATTGTTTTACAACCGCACAATCCACTCTTACTCCTCCACCTGTCATAATGGATTTAGCCTTATTCCTGCTAATGCCAGTCAAGCAGTGTTGAATAAAGGGTAAAAGTGTTGTAGCTGTTTTTACAACAAAACTTGTAAATAGTTGTTGGCTCTTATTCTGCATTTTCATTCATTTGGTTCGCGAAGTTATAACATTTTCAGCATTTCTTAAAGTCAGACGAAAAGAAAGTCCTATATTTGCTCAATATGATAGACCGCATATTAACCTTACTGAGAGACATAGCTGACATCATCCTACCTCGCCATTGCTGCATCTGTGGAAGAAGGCTCAAGGCAGAAGAAGAACAACTCTGCATAAAATGCTGGGCACTACTTCCATTTACAAACATACACGGAGAACAAGGAAATGGCATCGAGAGAATATTTTGGGGAAAAATTCCAATTGTCAGAGCAAATTCGTTCATACATTATCAGGCGAACAACTACACTATTCTTCCCATCTTACAACTCAAATATGCAAATAATGCAGAAATGGGGATTTACCTTGGACAATGTATGGCAGAAGATCTCATCGACTCTGAGTTTTTTACTGCTATTGACTATATTGTCCCCATACCTCTCTCGAGTAGCAGATTGAAAAAGAGAGGTTACAACCAAAGTGAGATGTTGGCCAAGGGTGTCTCTAAAATTACAGGAATACCAATAGCTACAGACTTAATCATTAGAAAAACTGACAACGCGACACAAACTCGATTGACGGCACAGCAAAGAGAAGAAAATGTGCAGAATATTTTTGAAATACAACGAAGAGAGGAAATAAGCGGGAAACATCTACTACTGATTGACGATGTGATTACAACTGGCGCAACAATACTCTCGTGTGCTCAGAAACTATGTGAAGTAGAAGGAGTTAGAATTAGTGTGCTTACTGCCTATGTTGCAGGTTCGCATCCTAAAGGAATTTCAAGCCATGCAAAATCTCAGGAAACCTACATTTAACAACATTTGCTTCGACACACCCCTACTTCCTACATCCATACTATTAGGAGTAGGAATACTGATTGGAGATATTGCTTTTCCACATATTCGTTCACAGCTTTTGCCACTTGCATGTATTGTCATCAGTCTCCTTTTATCGGCTATCTACTCTAAAAAAATAGCTCTTTTCTGCATTGGTTCTGCTCTAATTCTTTTTGGGGCTATGCGATTAAGTATTGATAGAATAGATGATATTCACGAATGGCCAAAAGAGAAACAAGCTTATATTGGTAGCATTCGTGAAGTGCCAAAAGAAAAGGAGAAAAGCTGGATTGCAGATGTATGGATAGGAAAAGAGAAAGTACGAGCAACACTATTAAAAGGTAAAAATCGGCCGCATTTGGGAGATAAAATCTTGCTTAATACGCAAATAAGACAGCCATACAACAATGGCAACCCAGGGGAATTTGATTATGCTACTTACCTTAGACGACAAGACTATAAAGGTGTTTGTTTTTGTTATGCAGATAATTGGGAAATATCAGAAACTGCAGAAAATTTATCTTTCCTTCAGAATGCTAGAGAAAAACTCATTCGGCAGTATAAAGATTATCTATATGGCGAGGATCTAGCAGTGATTGCTGCTATGACTCTTGGAGATAAGTCGCTACTAACTTCGGACACGAAAGATTTATTCTCAGAAACTGGGACCTCTCATATTCTGGCTCTTAGCGGCTTGCACTTAGGTATTCTTTTTATGCTTGTATTCTACCTACTTCGACATACAAGGAAACAATGGGCACGAGTGATTCTTACTACCATAACACTAATACTTATATGGATTTTCGTGGGGTTAGTGGGTGCACCAATGTCACTCTGCCGCGCTGCACTTATGTCCACAATAGGTCTTATAGCTGGATGCCTCCGACGAAATGTGACAGCTATCGACTGCCTATCACTGGCTGTCGTGACTATTTTGCTGCTTTATCCACAAGCACTCTTTGATATAGGTTTCCAACTATCAGTTTCAGCAGTTATAGGCATTGTCATAATAAGTCCTATATTGCCACATTTTCAATCCATAGAAAAATACAAAGTCCTAAAAGCCATCTACAAACTCCTCACCACTTCTCTATGTGCACAAATAGGAACAGCACCACTAATAGGCCTATACTTTCACATATTCCCAACGTATAGCATTATATCTAGTATTATAGTCATCCCTCTTGCTAGCATCATCTTATTAACCTCACTTCTATTCTTCGTCATCTCCTTTGCACAACCCTCTCTGGCTTTTTTACTACACACTTCTATAAGAATACTAAAACTTAGTCTTACATTTATCAACGATTTTCCCTACTCACATATAGATATATACCCTTCTATTTTTATAGTTGTCATTATATACCTACTCATTTATCAAATCTATTCATTCTTTCTTACTCATAGAGCGTGGAAAATATATGGAATAAGTTTTTATGTGACATTACTCTTCATCGGGACAATCATAAATGCGGAACAACACAAACTTTCTCCTAAAATCATAATATACAATCTATACAAGTGCCCTAATATACACTTCATAAGTAACAATCATCGCTCTCAAATATGGATATCCGATTCTGCAAAAAACAGTAAAAATCTCACATTCATCAAAAAAACGTTTTGGAAAGAATATCAATTAAATCCATATATTATAACAGCAAAAAGCAATACGAACGAAAATTATAGCTATTTCAACTTTAGTGGCAAAACGATTATTGTCCTACAAGAAAATATGTCATATAAAACTAATGGACAAATAAATGTGGATCTTCTCTATATCTGCAAAGGCTATAAACAACACCTCGATAATGCACTAAAACATATAACCCCCAAACTGATCATTATTGATAATTCTTTGTCGGACTTTTATCGTAATAGACTCATCAAAGAAGCACATAAAAAAGTCATAAAAGTCCATGATATCAAAAGGCAAGGAGCATGTATTCTGGACTTAGAAAGACAAAAATAAAAGTTTATAACAAAATAAAAAGAAATAATAGAACGTTATTTAAAAGAAAACATCCTATGTCATGAAAAAAATAGTAATAACATTCTTGATGGCAACTGCAGTAATTACTGTAAAAGCCCAAAACTTTCATTTTGGTATAAAGACAGGTATAAACCTCTCAAAAGAAACAAAAACAGAAGTAGAACGACAAGTTCAGGACTTTGATAAGGAGTTCCGCAAGGGATTTCATATTGGTGGAATCGTAACCTACTCCATAAATAAAAAATGGGAATTAGAAGGTAACCTCATGTATTCGCAACAAGGATACAAAGAACATCTATTTTCAATAGAAAACAATAGGACAATTTATTCTATTCGCAGCAATTATATCAACCTACCCATAGCAATAAAGTACTATCCCTTAGAACATTTATATATAGAAATGGGCCCCCAAATAGGTTTCCTTATTTCAAAAAAGCATAAGATACAAGGTGAAGGAAACATAACTAAATACATACCACTCAAACCTAACCATATTGATCTAAGCCTATTTTGCGGACTTGGCTATAAATTTTCTAACAATATCCTTTTAGAAGCACGTTATATCCATGGCCTAAATAACACATATAAAAATGTAACCCTCTCCCAAAATAGAAACATCCAATTCTCCATTGGATACCTCTTCTAAAATAATTGCCTTTCAATAAAACTTAGAAACGAATCTACAAGCCTCTGCCTGAAACACAAAAAAAAGAGACTCCCATCAGATTTTGCTCTGATAGGAGTCTCTTATTTGAAAAAAGGCGGCGACCTACTCTCCCGTCT
>NZ_CAUTBW010000014.1:0-52372 GCF_963536905.1 uncultured Alloprevotella sp.
ATACAATAAGGATGTCAGCTGATAGCCTTATTGCGTCAGCTCACAGGCTTATTGTAATGGAAGCTATATTATAAAGAGTAGCGGAAAAGGTGAGAATGCATATTTTTTTAGATACGGCTCTTGATGAGTGTGCTAACAATTGCAGTTGGGGACATAGAAAAAGCGCTGAAGTCTTCCAACTTCAGCGCTTTAGGTTAAGGATGGGATATGTGTTATTTTCGAATGAATTTCACGGAGCAGTAGTTGCCGTCGTTGTCACTCAGGCGAGCCACATAGATACCAACTGGTAGGTTGTTCACAGATTCTTGTGAGAAGCCTTCGGGGAGTTGGACAGTCTTCGAGGAAATCTTTTGTCCAGAGGCATTGAATATCTCCAGGCGGCAATGGGTATCGTATTCACTCTTGAGGGTCAAGGCCTGTCCGTCGAAGGCAATGCTTAAGCCTCCCATACGAGAGATGAGAGAAGGAAGGGAAGTTACCAAACTATTCTTATCATCGGCATAAGGTTCAGCATACATAGTGTAAATATTTGCTGCACCAATGGTTGGTTTATCCATCAGATAGGCCTGAGTGCCTCCATCAGGATAAAGTCCGATAGATTGATCTCCATTGTGTAGTTTATAGGTGAGCGTATCGCTCCAGGTACGATCCGCAGAAGTTAGCATCACATAGCCTTTTTCAGCCGCCAGTTTGAAGTTGGCATGCAACTGTTTTTTCTGAATGCGCTTAGAAGCCCATACCACGAGATGGCCATGAGGCGGAATGACGGTGTTGATACTATCTCCGCCAGAGATGCGGAAGAGCTCGGGGTTGCGGAAGTCGTTGGTGAGATACATACCTTCTACATTGAGAGGTTCATCTGTAGTGTTGTACAATTCTATCCAATCGTCTTTTTTTCCGTACTCATTGACAAAGACACTGTTTGAAGCACTGATTTCATTCACTTTCACTGGACGATTTTCAGTGTATGCCAAATCTTCAGCGTTGAGAGGTTCGAAACTTGCCACCAGTTCATAGCTCCCCTCTGCCGGCAGCTCATATACGGGATTCGTACTCACATAATCATTGTCCGTTGCCGAAGATTTTAGTTCGAGTGATGCGTCCCAATAAATATCGGAAGAAGGAGCTGAGACGTTGTGTACTTCAACAGCAATTACATTTTTCCCAGCTTTGAAGAGTTCCGGACTAATGGTTATCGTAGCCCTATCGTACTCGTCAGCGAAGGTAGAAGCGAAGTCGGTGTATGTAGGCGTTCCGGAGTTCATGTTGTGTCGTCCCACTTCTACTCCATTGAGATAGATTACGCACCCGTCATCCACGTTGAAGTTGAAGTTAAAGACATCGGTCGGCATTGGTCGAGCAGGGAGTGTGATGGTCTTTCTGAAATAGTAAGTAGGGATTTTGTTGGCAGCATCCGCACCATAGCTAATTTGCGTATTGAAGCCCGCCCCAGTTTTGGAGAAGCCCAACGGCGCGCGTCCTTGCTTCCATGAAGCACTATTATAGTTGGGTGCTTTCCAGTTTTGATCGTCCAGTGAGCCTTTATCGTAGAAGTCCCAGTTACTTTCTTTTTGAATGAGGTTGGAGGAATTGGGCTGTACATTCTTCCATCCCATGAAGCGATAGCCCGCAGGTGCTACGGCTTTGATCTGAATCGGCGAAAAGAGTGCACCTCTGAAGCTATTGGTTGGCACGGGTTGGTCATTGATCAGCAGTCGAGCCTCCGGCAGATTGGTAGAAAGATTCAGTTGTTCAGCTTCGACGCCATTGAGTTCCATCAAAGGATGAGCTTTCAGTTTGGCAATCATAGCCGCCTGACGTTCTGCCGTCAGTTTGTTTTTGATGGTTCCAGCAGAGCCCAGAGGAGAGATTCCCTCTGCAAACATAGCTTCTTTGACATTGTTGAGCAGACTGTCCACAATGTGCGTACAGCGACTAGGTTCGAAGACGCTACCTGAGATGATACAGAACGCATCTATAAAATGCTTACGGAAAGTAGCATTCTTAAGCATATTGCGGAATATGATGGTTGGCGCGAGTTCTCTTACGACAACGCTTCCAGGGCGTTCCACTGCAGTGTAGTACCTTTCTACGGTATTAAGCATCTTGTTCATATCACCGTCAAAAGCACTATCAAGGTCAAACATGACGTGGTGCCATTTGCTTCCCTCAGCTTTGCCTCTGAATCCTTTGATATTATTATGTCCCCAGTCGAGCGGTTCGAGATAGAGTAGCGAAGCCCAATAGTTGCAATACTCATCGATATCGACCATTTTGGTGATACGCTCGTACACACTGTCTTCTGTGCAACGCTCGGCCAGCTGTCGCCAAAGTTTGAAGCTGTCGTCCGTTCCAGCCATCTGTTGATAGCCCAGCGAGCCATCCATCTCGAATTGGTCTTGTTCGTCAGAAGACAAACCATAGTTAGCGAAAGAATAATGCTTATTATTCGGTTCACGAATATTCATCACACCGTTGTATTTCCCATTGACGTAGGTCAGAACGGGTTCGTAGGACTGTCCATCAATGTATAGTCCTGAAGAGAGGACAATAGTTTGCAGTGCAGGATCCTTAAAACGGCCGAAACTATCATTACCGCCTGAACGCATCTGCAAGGTTTTGTTGCGGATGAAAGGTTTGGCAGAAAAGAACGGATAGTCAAGCGTGTTCTCCCCATCATAGATATTGTTGGCTTTCAGCTTAAAGGAATGAGGCACATTACTCCTACTCCATCCTCCACAGATAGAAAGATTTGTTTCTTGTTTGAAGAGCGATTTGTTATCACGAGAGATAAGTTCCATGCTCACAGGTCTGTCCCAATCCATGTTCCAGTTGCGCGGTTCTACAGAGCCATTACCGGGTTTGCCATTAACACCTGTCACGAAAACGCCGAGCGAATCGCCATAGAGATTTTCGGGGGCTGACACTACGGAAAGGATGGGAAGCAAGTTTTGCTTATTGTCCTTAAAGAAAGAACGTGTCACCACATGGCTGGGAAGTTTACCCTCCTGAAAGAGACAAAAGCGGAACACAGCTGCATCGCTCACGGTGAAATGTCCGTCAGTAGATGTCTCACCATGCGTCCATGTTGGTGCTGAACCGTCCGTGGTGTAGCGCAGCGTAGTGTTTTGCGGAATCTTCACATCAAAGCTGATCGGGCCATTAATTCGCTGACTTGACACGCTCACTTCGGGCTTCTTCACACGTTTTTCGGCGAAGATACTTGTGGCATTCGTGCGGCCCGGCGTTGGCATAGCAGTTACAGCCCATTTGGTCCCGCCATCGGTTGTTCGTGCATAGGAAGTGCGACTCATAGCTTTGGGATATTTCTGCTGAGTGATAATAGTCCCATCGGCATCACTGATATACAGGGTTGCCCCTTTACTCTCCAACTCAAAGCCAATTTGCGACTCTGCATATTGACTATGATGGTCGAACCAGAGTGTGGCAAATCCTTTTGCAGGAATCATCCCCACAGACTTTTCAAGGGCCCATTTCTTCAAGTTCGTTGCATCATCACTGATGAAACAACGGCTCAAATCAACGGGTGAAGACGTAGGGTTATAGAGTTCAATCCACCCTCCATAATTAAACGAAGGATCCACGAACATATCCACATTGGAGGCCTGGATCTCGTTTATGACAATGCCTGAAGTTTTCGGGCCTTCATCGACCCCTATTTTCTTCAGATTTTGTGCCGCAAAAGAGCACATGGACACTTGGAGCATCCATCCAAAAAGTAAAAATTTTCTCATACAAGATAGTCTTTGTGTTTAGTTATCCTAACACTTAAAAAGATTCATGTTTTAATATATACCGCTGCAAAGTTACAGCGAATAATCTAAAATGCGAGAGTTTTATATTTATTTTATAGCAAAAACTTCTCTTTTGGGATATTCTCAACTGGGAATATTCTCTTGTCGGACGATGGCAGAAAGAAATAAAAACGCTCTAAAAAGACGAATCTTATTTATATACTTTTGGTGGGACGCTTCCCCCTTTTTAGGACTATATCAAATATAGTCCAGCACAGTTATATCAAGACACAAAAAAGGCTGGAGAAAGAGAAATCTCCAGCCTTTTTATTCATTTAGAATGCAAGTTCTGCACCTGCTTTGAACTTAACGACCTTCTTAGCAGCGATTGTCATCTTCTCGCCAGTTGCCGGGTTACGACCTTCGCGAGCAGCACGCTCTGAAACAGAGAAAGTACCGAAACCAACGAGAGCTACTTTGTCACCTTCTTTCATTGCACCTGCGATTGCTTCAAGAGTAGCATCGAGCGCTTTCTTAGCATCTGCCTGGCTCAGCTGAGCGTTCTCGGCGATAGCTTTAACTAATTCACTTTTGTTCATTGCTATTGTATTTTAAAAAATAATACTTATAAATTCCGTTAAATACAGGGCAAATATAAAGTAACTTAAAGAGTTGCACAAATTTTTCGTATATTTTCTACTAAAAAACATACCAAAATACACTTTTCACGGGAGAAATCTTACTTTATCTCTTATTTGCGAAGTTTTTTGAGCTTTGTTGATAAAACTCTTGCGGAGTACTCGTCACCCAAACTTTGAGGCGACGCGCACTCCGCAAAAGATGTTATATGATGGCCACTTTGGCCACTATGCCACTGCCTGCATCGGCGGTGACCACAAGGATGTAGTAGACTCCCGTTGCCACTCGCTGTCCGTTTTGGTTGCAAGCGTCCCACACGAAAGAGCCACCAATCGATCGGCCACCGGCTACTACCTGCCCGCCTGTGGTCATCACTTTCACTTCGGCGTTTTCTGTCAGTCCGGTGATGGTGATATTCCCTTGATAGTCAGGATGGACGGGGTTGGGATATACTTTCACCTGTTGCTCGTCGAGCTTCTGGGATGGTCGCGTGGCTTTGCCTTGATAGGAACACAAGCCTGCATCGGTGCCTATCATGACTTCGCCCGTCTCCGAATTGACCGCCAAGCTGTATATATTGTCGGAGAGTAGCGGCGTTTTAGCTGCTGTGAAATGCGCTAAGATTTTTGTTCCGTCGGGGCTTACGAGATACAAGCCGCTGCCGTAGGTTCCGAGCCACTTACGATTCGCGCCATCCACCGCTATGGCCGAAACAGCGACGTTGGCCAGCAAATAGTCGGCATAATTAGTGCCATCGTTGCGCGGCACTTTCACCTGCGTGATGGTAAAGTCCTCTTTGAACCAATCTGCTGGTTTTTCCACAACAAAGACGCCGTTTGCCGTTCCCACCCAAAGCCAGCCACTGCGATCCTGCGCAAGGGCATAGACACTTTGGAGATCCACCTGCGTTCCGTCCTCGTTGAGAGCGGCCGAACGGTAGCGCTCGACATCATCAGAAAGATTGGCGGGCGTACTATTGAAATTCAAGCAGAGAAGTCCCGACACATGATTGCTCACCGTACGGCGTGAAGCCACCCACAGGTTGTTGTTAGCATCAATCAGCGTACGCTCGAGCGTGGGAGCCATGCGCAGTGAGGGGGAATAGACTTTTGCCCAAGAACCATCGGCCAAGAGCACGCGCAAAACGGTGTCCACCTGATTATTAACCATCCAGAGATTGCCCTGCTTATCATAGCTCAAGCCATCCAAACGAATGTAGCGTTTATTCCCATCGGGCACGGCCGACTGAAGGGCGGCATTGTCGTTGGAATAGTATTTAAGGAATTGCTGGTTGCGGAACTCATACAGTCCCGTTGTGCTGGTGGCGAAATGGTGGGATGCATCGGCGGGGTCCTGAATGACGCTCGTTATATCGCGGTAGACCACGCCCGTTTTTGCCGCAATGCCGGTTTCTTGGAAGGAACTCCAACGATTGTTTTCATAGGCCATCAACGTGGCAGGATAGTGCACCCGATCGTAAGGGTCGAGACGACCGCCGGCCACCAGCAGGCGCGGGCCAGCATAATACATATAATAACAGAGGTCGCGCTTCGGACCGTAGCCACCTATGGATGTCTCCATTGCCTGAAAGGCACTTCCGCTGAGTTTGTAAGCTTGGAGCTGTCCCTCCGAAGTAGTCACCCAAAACGTTCCATTATTGGCACGACTGACTTGTTTCCACGACGCGTTGGCAGCATAACTCGAGAGTTGGTCGGGACGAGTGGCCTCACAGACATCCACCTCGGAAGCGTTGGCAAAGACCGCCTTCTGAGCATCGGCATAAAAAGAGGTGAAGACAGATGCCGAAAGCTGACTAACCGAGAGGTTCCCCGCAGCGGGCGACCCCGTGAGGGCATAGAGACCAGCGGCGGAGGAATAGAAAAGTCGGCCCGCAAACGGCATCAGCTGGAGAGCCGTTTCGCTGCGCGCCGTCCGCCAACGCGTGGCATCGGCGGGATTGTCGGAGAGCAGGCAATAAGTCAGTGCCCTATTCCGCGCGGCAAAGATTGCCCCATTGAAGATAGCCGCCGCACGGCAGTTGGTCCCCAAAACATAAGAACCCTTCACCTCCCTCTTCTTGAGGTCGATGACGACAACGCCCGTACTGGTGGCCAACGTCGCCCAGTCGCCCGCCACATTGAGGGCGTTGAGCTGTGCTGTACCGTCGCTGCTCGTTTTGAGCTGCGGGATGTTGAGGATGCGGCCATTGTCGAAGAGCAGGTCGATATTTGCGTTAGCATAGACCAAGACGAGGCAACGCTGCGTGGTGGAATAGCCCATCAGACTTATGGACTTATCGCTGAGCCCTGTTAGCTTCGTGAGTTGGCGCACCTCGGAGTCCGCTGGACTGTAAGAGAGCAAGTTGCCATCATAGAGGGCGTAGATGCGGTCGGCCGCAGGCTGATTGAAGATGCAGTTATGATAGGCCGGAAAGAGTGTCCAACCATCGGTGGCCGTGGCCGAAGCCGTGACGAACACAAGCAGCAGCGTGGCCAGAAGGATTGAGAGTTTGCGCATTCGGATAAGGATTGTGGTGAACGGGGAGGGGGTGGCGTTTTATTTCTCTTTGTTGAGAAACGCTACGAGCTTCGCAACAGCGCGGGCGCGGTGGCTGATGTTGTTTTTCACCTCAACGCCCAACTCGGCAAAGGTCTTGCCCGTTTGCTCGGGAGAGAAGACGGGGTCGTAGCCAAAGCCCTGTGTGCCGCGCTTCTCTGGAGCAATCGTTCCCTCAACGATGCCTTCGAAGAGGTGCTCCTCCCCTTTCTCTATTAACGCGATAACGGTGCGGAATCTTGCGCTGCGGTCCGATTTATTTTTCAGTTCTTCGAGCAAGAGGGCTGTGTTGGCCTCCGCATCGTGGCGATCGGGGTAGGCATAGCGGGCGGTGTGAACTCCCGGGCGACCACCGAGTGCGGTCACCTCCAGACCGGTGTCGTCGGCAAAGCAGTCGAGGCCGTAGTGGCTATAAACGTAGCGCGCCTTTATCAGCGCGTTACCTTCGAGGGTGTCAGCGGTTTCGGGAATATCGGTGTCGCAATGGATGTCGGCCAAACTGAGCAGTTCGATATGGTTGCCCAAGATGGCGCGTATTTCTTCGAGTTTGTGAGCGTTGTTAGTGGCAAAAACGAGGCGTTTCATATTCTGTTTCTTTAGGGGTGTGATGTTTTTACTATTTGGAGGGGAATGCCCGAAAGTTCTGCGGCCATATCGGAAAAGGACGACCAATAGCTGCCCAGGAGTTTCCGTGTGCGCGATAAGCAGAAGAGGTCGACCACGGCATCTTGCATACCAGCGAGCGTGTCGCGCCGAACGCTCTGAACGGGCTGCGTCACGATGCGATCTGGAAAAGCGTTTTCCAAACGGGCGCGGAGCGCGAGCGAATCGGTGGCGAGGAAGAAACGAACGTTGGCGTCGGCGTCCACCTCCCGCTGCATGGCGGAAAGAAAAGCTGCATCGGTGCTTTCGGCTATGGAGCGCACACTGTCGGTACGGCGAATGTGAACGCCCACGACTCTATCCTCGAACGTACGGCAGATGTCGTCGATGCGCTGCTGCAAAGCGGGGACGGGGTGCAGAAGTTGCGCGAAATGGGCGGAATATGGCTGGAGAACATAGCCCGTGGACACATATATATTATTATAGGTGTCGATGAGTCGCGGTAAACGGTTATCGGTGGCTCCATTGAAATTGACGAGTTGGAGGTCGTAGCAGGCGCGGCGCAACAAGGCGGGCAAGTGCAGGTTGCGGCGCGACTGCGGCACGTTCCACCAACGCCGCTCACCAATTAGGAGTGGAGTGAGCGGAGCCGTTGCGAAGAGGTCGGCAAAGTTGGCGCGACACTCGGCATTGCAGGCCCAGTCCACGCGCAGGCTGACATCGGGGCGAGAAAGCGTCAGGGCGGAGAGTACAACGCGAAGCCGGTTGCACAGTCCGCCCTGAGGAACTATCGTGACTTGTTTCATTTTTCCTTGCCAGGCTCGTAGCCGTTGAGAGTTGTCCATTCTGGCACCACGAGGCGCTCTTCTTCGGGCGTTGGGAGATTCTCGCGTTTCGGTGCAGCCTTGGCTTGGCGTTTGGCTTTTATGCGATCGAAGCCGTAACCGAAGACGCCGATAACTTTCGACTGACTGACGAAGGCTTCGGGGTCGATGTTCTGAATGAAACGGAAGATCTGTCCGCTTTCGCGCTTCTTGGCCAGCACCACAAGCACCTTGCGCGAAGCGTGGGTGTACCAGCCTTCACCATCGAGTACGGTCACGCCGCGCCCTGTAGAGGTGATGGCATCGGCAATATCGCCGTATTTGTTGGAGAAAATAAAGAACTGTACGGATTGTCGACCTCTATCCACCACGAAGTCCAGCAATATATTCGTAACGATCAGCGTGCAGTAGCCGTAGAGCAGTTGCGAGATATTGACAGTATTGAGGAGTATACTGGAGGAAATGATGAAGATGTCGACAAACATAATCACCTGCCCCAGTGTGACGTCTTTGTATTTGTTGATAATAGCTGCAATGATGTCCGTGCCGCCTGTAGAGCCGTTGGAGAGAAAGACGATGCCCAGACCGATACCTTCGCAGGACGCTCCGAGAACGGTACTCATAAACGCGTCCTTCCGAACAATCTGTGGCATATTCTTATAGATAATATCAAACTCTCCAGGGTGGGTCATACCAAAGTTGATCATGAAGTCGTGCCCTAACTGAAGGAACAGTGTAAGCATGAGAACTCCATAGATGGTCTTGATGCTGAACCGCCAGCCCATAATCTTCACCGAGAGTATGAGCAGGAACACATTGACGGAGAAATACGTCACGGCAATAGGAAGTCCGAAACCATAGAACAGGATCGAACCGATACCCGCAACGCCGCCCGACGTGATTTGATAAGGCAGCATGAAGCAGTTTACGCCCACAGCGTAGAGCGCGAGGCCGAAAGTGATAAACAAGTAGTCTTTCAGTTCCAAGAACACTTGCTCTTTCGTGACAACGGGTTTGTTAAAACCTAGCATAGCATTGTTTGAAGTAAGGAAGAGCCCCTCCCACTGGGGAGGAGCTTTGAGATGTTTTTATTTGATAACGATATTAACGATGCGTCCGGGCACTACGATAATCTTCACAATCTGCTTGCCATCGAGATAGCGAGCTGTGTTCTCGTTTTCGAGGGCGAGCTTCTCCACTTCCTCCTTCGGAGCTTCGGCGGCCACGTCGATGGTGAAGCGCGTCTTACCGTTGAAGGAGACGGACATGGTGATGGTGTCTTCCTTGAGGTAGCTCTCGTCAAACTCGGGCCAGGGGGCGTTGACCACACTCTCTGTGTGGCCGAGTCGGTGCCAGAGTTCCTCGCAGATGTAGGGGGCGAAGGGTGCGAGAAGGGCTACAAGCTGCTCTAACACTTTGCGACTGTGGCACTTCTGCTGTCCCAGCTCCGTTGTGGCTACCATAAAGGCCGGAATACTTGTGTTGTAGGAGAATTCCTCAATGTCTTCGCTCACTTTCTTGATGAGCTTGTGGAGGCTCTTGAGGTTGTCCTTCGTGGGCTCTGTCTCTTCGATGGTTTCAAAGAGGTTCCAGAAGCGGCGCAAGAATCGAGCGGAGCCGTCAACGCCGTTGCTGTCCCAGGGCTTACTCTGACTGATCGGGCCGAGGAACATCTCGTAGAGGCGGAGGGTGTCCGCGCCGTAGCGGTCTATAATGTCATCGGGGTTCACTACGTTGAACATCGACTTACTCATTTTCTCTACTGCCCAGCCGCATACGTATTTGCCATCTTCCAGCACAAATTCGGCTGTTTCAAATTCGGGGCGCCATTTGCGAAAGGCTTCGGTGTCGAGAATATCGTTCTCAACGATGTTTACATCCACGTGGAGGGGCGTTGTCTCATACTCGTCCTTGAGGCCGAGGCTCACAAACGTGTTGGTGTCTTTGATGCGGTACACGAAGTTGGAGCGGCCCTGAATCATACCCTGATTCACGAGTTTGCGGTAGGGTTCTTCCTCACAGCTCACGCCGTTGTCGTGGAGGAATTTGTTCCAGAATCGGCTGTAAATCAAATGGCCGGTGGCGTGTTCCGAACCGCCCACGTAGAGATCCACGTTGCGCCAATAGGCATCCACCTTCTCGTCCACAAGGGCTTTATCATTGCGGGGATCCATATAGCGGAGGTAATAGGCCGAACTGCCTGCAAAACCAGGCATCGTACTAAGTTCGATGGGGAAAACGGTTTTGTTGTCGATTTTCTCGTTTTCAACAACGCAGCGGTGCTCTTCGTCCCACGCCCAACGGGTGGCGTTGCCCAATGGAGGCTCACCGGTTTCGGTGGGGAGGAACTTTGTCACTTCGGGGAGCAGGATGGGGAGACAATCCTCGGGGATCATCTGCGGCATACCGTCCTTGTAGTAAACGGGGAATGGCTCGCCCCAATAGCGCTGACGACTGAAGATGGCGTCGCGCAGGCGATAGTTGATTTTCACACGACCCAGGTTGCGAGCGGTGACAAACTTCTTGGTGGCGGCGATGGCTTCTTTCACCGTCAGACCGTTCAGGCTGAAGCCTTCGAGGCTCTCAGTGCCAGCGGCAGGACTGTTGGTAACAGTTCCCTCCTTGGCGTCGAAACTCTCCTCGCTCACATCAGCCCCTTCAATAAGCGGGATGATGGGCAGGTTGAAGTGGCGCGCAAAGGCGTAGTCGCGGCTATCGTGCGCGGGTACTGCCATGATGGCTCCCGTGCCGTAGCCAGCCAGCACATAATCGCTGATCCACACGGGCACTTCTGCTCCGGTGAACGGATTGATGCCATACGAACCTGAGAACACACCCGTCACACGGCGGTCGGCAATGCGTTCGCGCTCGGTGCGTTTCTTCGTGGCCTCAACATATTCCTTCACAGCGGCTTGCTGCTCGGGCGTAGTGAGACGCTCCACGAGTTCGCTCTCGGGTGCTAACACCATGAACGTCACACCGAAGATAGTGTCGGCGCGCGTGGTGAAAATCGTGACGGGTTCTTCTTGCCCCTTGATGCGGAACTGCATTTCCGTGCCTTCGCTACGGCCAATCCAGTTGCGCTGTGTTTCTTTGATAGAGTCGCTCCAGTCGAGCGTGTCGAGACCGTCGAGCAGGCGTTGAGCGTATGCACTCACGCGCAAGCACCATTGCTTCATCTTCTGCTGCACCACGGGGTGGCCGCCGCGCTCGCTAACGCCATCGACCACTTCATCGTTGGCCAACACCGTTCCGAGGGCTGGACACCAGTTCACCATCGTTTCGCCCAGATAGGCGATGCGGTAGTTCATCAACACTTGCTGTTGCTTCACGCTGTCGTAGCTGTTCCACTCCTCAGCCGTGAAACTGAGTTCTTCGCTCTGAGCCACATCCAGTTCGGCCGTTCCCTTTTCGGCAAAGTGGGCCGTGAGGTGTTCGATGGGCTGTGCTGCCTGGCATTTGTTGCAATAGAACGAATTGAACATTTTGGTAAAGGCCCATTGCGTCCAGTGGTAGTACTGCGGGTCGCAGGTGCGTATTTCGCGGTCCCAGTCGAAGCTGAAACCAATCTTGTCAAGCTGTTCGCGATAGCGGGCAATGTTCTTCTCCGTGGTCACTGCCGGATGCTGCCCCGTTTGAATGGCATATTGTTCAGCGGGCAAACCATAGGCATCATAGCCCATAGGATTCAACACGTTGAAACCCTTCTGCCGCTTGTAGCGAGCATAGATGTCGCTGGCGATGTAGCCCAGCGGATGCCCCACATGAAGGCCTGCGCCAGAGGGATAGGGAAACATATTCAGTACGTAGAACTTGGGTTTCGACGCATCTATCTCAACGTGATACGTCTTATCCTTGGCCCATTGTTCGCGCCATTTTTTCTCGATTTCTCTAAAGTTATAATCCATTCTGATTATCGCGTTTTATTATTTGGGGGCTAAATTACTTGAAAGCCTGCACAAAGCAAAAGGATAAGCCACGATTTTCGGCCACGCGCTTATTGTATGCTCCAACTTTCTTACGCTTCGCTGCCTTCCAAGCGAGATATTGCCCCACAGAATAAGGCGGCTGAAAAATACAATAAGGCTGTCGGCTGACACAATAAGGAAGCCAGCGGATACAATAAGGGCGTCAGCTGACAGCCTTATTGTGTCAGCCAACGCCCTTATAGGAGAAATCGGTAGCTTTATGGGTGCCATCACCGTTCAAAGGCGGTGATGGCCCTTGTGGCTCTCGTGTTATTTCACAACCTTCTCGCCGTTGATGATGTAAACGCCAGAAGTGGGCGTCAACACGCGGCGGCCTTGCAGGTCGTAAGTCTTATTTTCTTTCTCGGTCTGCACGGTGGGAGTTTCAATACCTGTTGTCTTGCCTCTGCGCACAAAGTTCCAAACGCTTGCGCCCCAAGTGTAGGGTTTCAGCAGGACATTCTTCCAGGTGTTCACATTTGTGTACCAACCGTTCTGCGCATTCGGAACAACGATAGCGATGGCTTCGTTGCCTTGGTCCGTAGTGACGAGTTTCAATTCCCATGAATAAGCCTGTCCCAGCTTGACTCCCTGGTCTACTGCTGAAGAGGTCACATAGGCATAAGTATTTGTCAATTTATTGCGCAGGCGTACCGAACCGTTAGCTTGCTTCTCAATCACCCAGAGATAGCTATCGTTGTTCTCCACGAGGGTTTTGGACTTCACTTCCTTAGCAACGGCATCACCAGCGGCATATTGTGCGGTAAAATAGCCGTTTTGGATGTAATAATAGTAGTCGCTGCTCAAGCCGTCGAGCACAGAGGTGCGTTTCATTTTGCTGTACTGCTCGTAGAGGTCAGTATAGCGTTGGAAAGTTTCACGGCTCACGCTACCAGCAGCCACATCGGCCGTAGCAGGATCTACCACGGAAGAGCGGAGGAAGTTGAGGGCTTCGGCCGTAGGTTCGCCCACTTCGCCCGGACGACTATTGGAGAGAATGCGGTTTGCCTTGTTGACAAGACCTTGAAGCTGCGCCGTGAAATCCGTCACCTCCACGATGCGCCAGCAACCGGGATAGCAGAGAGCAGAGTCGGTGCCTGTCGTGGCAAAACCAGCCACATTCACAGAGAGCACGCCCTTGTTGCTACGCAGATTCAGGACACCGGCTTGATAGTCGTAGGGAGCGGTGGCCGTCATGGCTTTGCGCACGAACACAACGGTGGAATCCTTGGCGTTCAAGGCTGCTTTCGCATCCACATTGGCAAGTTGGAGTTTCTTTCCGTTGAAAACCGAACGGAGCACATAGCCTCCGCGCTGTTGCGGCTGGAAGAGGAAGAGTTCTTCGGGCTCTGTCTGCGGCGTGTAGTGGATCTTCAGATTATCACCTACAGTATAGAGCGTAGAACCTGCAAAGCGTTTACGATAGTAAGTAGAAGCGCTCACGAGCTGATAAACCTTGCCTGCCTCGGGGAGCTTCACGTCGGCTTTCTTGTAGTTGGCAATCTGCTGCGTGAGGACTGTGAGCTTGGCCACATTGGCTGTGTCGGCACGGAAAGCGTTGGCAGCCGCCTGCAAGAGGTTGAAGTCGGTCTGTGCGGGGTAGCCCACTGCGCCTGGATGGCTCTGCGCCAACAGTGTGTCGGCTTCGGTCAATGCTTTTTCAGCAGCTGTTTGTCGCGGTGTCTCAAAGAAATGTTTCGCGTAAGTGATTTTGAGTGCATCGAGCAAAGCTGCGTGAGTTTGCAAACGGAGGTAGAAATCAGTGAAACGGCGCTTTGCTTGTGGCAACCAAGACATTTCGCTGAGAGCCAGCAAGCGCGGATAGAGCTGATACTCGGCAGCAGCATTGTTGTTGCAACTCTCCGTCCAGAGACAGGCTTGCGCACCAAGCAGGAGCTTCTCCTTGCCGCTTACCATAGCCATGGGGTTCACGTTGTAAACTTTGTCAACGCTGTTCACGTATCCGTCGCCGTAGCCACCAATGTAGGGGGCGTCGATCTCGGTTTGAGCGGGCGACACCTGCAAGATGTCGAAATAGAGCGGGAAGGTGGGCGCGAAGATACTGGTGAAACCTTTCGCCACAGATGCTTTGATACGCTCGGGCGAAGAATATGCCATCACGACGGGCTTTACAGTGTACGAATTTTTCCAATGGTTGATAAGTTCGTCCCAAACTACCACATCGCGGCCGTATTCTGTCTTGAGCCAAGTGCCGAGGGTTTCAACGAGCCAGGGCTGGAGTTCTTCAACACCACTAAGACCTTCGTTTTTAATGCGGTCTTGGCATTGCTTGTTAGTACGCCAAACGGTGGTGGGGCACTCGTCGCCACCAAGGTGTATGTAGCGGCTGGGGAACACGTCCACGACGTGGCCAAGCACACACTTCAAGAAATCGATCACGCGGTCGTCGCCCACGTTGAGAACGTCGGTGCTGATACCTTTCTCAGCACGCACCGTGTAGTGCTTCGTTGAGTCGCACGATAGCCAGGGGTAAGCCGCTACGGCAGCCACCATGTGGCCCGGCATGTCAATTTCGGGGATAATTTCGATATTGCGAGCACGAGCGTAGTCCACAATCTCGCGCAAATCGTTGAGGGTGTAGAAACAACCGCGTCCGTACTCGGTATCGTCGAAGAAGTCAACGCCCTTAGTTGGGTCGTTGAGCGTCAGTGAGCGATTGCGCACTGCGCCAACGGTGGTCAAGCGCGGATATTCGGGAATCTCAATGCGCCAGCCCTGATCATCGGTCAAATGCCAGTGGAAACGATTGAGTTTGTAAACAGAAGCTGCATCGAGGAGTTTTTCCACTTCTTCTTTCGTGAAGAAATGGCGCGACACATCGAGCTGAAAGCCGCGGTAGCCAAGTTGTGGGGCATCCTGAATGGTCAGATAGGGCAATGTCCAAGCTGATTTATTGTCGAGCGTCTTACCATAGATGCTGCGCGGCAACAACTGTCGTAAGGTTTGTAGTGCATAAAAGACCCCACCGTATGCACCACCTTCAATCTTTACGCCGTCGGCCTTGATTGTCAGTCGGTAGGCTTCCTGACCGAGCGCAGAATTGATGGCAAGCGTAACGGCGGGGCTGTTCTGTCCCGCACCAGTAGTGGGTTGCTGTTCGAGGGTGGGCAAAGCGATACCCGAAGTGCGCTGCAAATCGTCAGCAAAGGTCTGGGCGAGCATCTTGAGGGAGTCGCCTGTGGCCACAATTCCTTTGAGCGTATTCACGAGCAATGTTCCTTCGCTCTTCACTACGGAAGCGGGGTAAGGAATAAGGGGAAGGGTGGCACTGGTAGAGTTCAAATTCTTTTCTTCCACAAAAGCCACTACGGAGTTGGCATCGCCGGGAGAATAGAACTTGATGGGATTACCAAGCCCCATACCGCCCCAAACATTGACACAGAGGTTGCCCGTTTCGCCGTGGGGCTTGAGGGTCAGTTCGCCCTGGAATGTGGGTATATCGAAGCGAGAATTGTTGCTGGCAGCATTGGCACAATAGAGTTCTGAACCCGAAGATCTACCAGCATAGGTCAGTGTCTGACCGAGTTGATTGGTGAGCGTGTAGCCTTGTGCGCTTGTGCCCTCCACTTTCCACAGCTGGTATTCGCGCCGAGCTGCGAAACTCGCGATACAAGGCTGACCAACGGAGGAGCCCGTCAGCACATAGTCGCCTTTGGTAAAGCGAAGGTAATACCAGACAGTTTTGCTGCTGGTACTGATGGTTGGGAAAGTGCCCGCCATAGCTTGGGGAGCAAAAAGCACCGCCATCAGAAAAAAGAACAGGTAAAGGTTTCTTTTCATTATAATTTGGTTTAGGTATTTGAATATTAGTTAGGTAATTTTTGCGATTAAGTGCACAAATGTACACTTTTGCTTACACACAACAAAACAATTTATTTCTTTTCGAGGCATATAATAGAAAAGTAGTTTTTATTCGCTCAAAAAACGAGCAAAAGAGGCAGATTTCGTCCGTCCTTATAGCCCCACAAAAATATCCTTATTGCGTTTGAAAATACAATAAGGCTGTCAGCTGACATCCTTATTGCGTCAGCTGACACAATAAGGATATTTTTCGCGCCACGGAAGCTCGCGCTCATGGGCTGTATTGAGCCAGTTTGCACAACAATCGCTTTTTCTGACAAAAGGACACAAAAAAGGGACACACCGAAGCGTGTCCCTTCTATCTTTAATGAATTGAATCGCGGATTAGAGATTCGGATTCATTTCTTTCCATTCTGCTACAGGAGGAATGATGCCGAGCTCAACAATCTCGTCGCGCATCTTGCAAAGATGCTCGTAAGATTTCTGCAAGCTTGCCAATTCGTCGGCAGTACCCTTCGGCTCAACGAAATGTACGCCCGTAGCGTCGATCGTTGTAGGCATAGCCATCATCACGTTCTTGAAACCGAGCGCGTCGTGGTTTACGTAGCAGCCTGCGGGCAAGGTGAACTTCTCGCCACCCATTGCAGCTTCAATCATCTTAACAGCGTTGTAAGCGGGGCTCTGGAAAGAGCTACGGCCACGAAGCTTGATAATGTTTGAACCGCCCTGAACTGTGCGGTGCTTAATGTCTTCCCACTTTTCGTCAGAGAGACCCATCTCGCTAAGGGGTTTACCCTCTACCTTTACCTGAGATGCGAAAACAGCCATCTGCTCGCCGTGACCACCGTAAGTATGAGCGCCAGTCACTTTGTCCTGCTGAACGCCGAATTCGAGAGCCAAAGCCTGCTGCAAACGAGTAGAGTCGAGCGCTGCGAGAGAGGTGAGCTGGTTGGGCTTCAAGCCGGAGTGGATCAGAGCTGTCAGAGCTGTTACGTCAGCGGGGTTGAAGATCACCACAACGTGCTTCACGTCTGGGCAGTACTTCTTGATGAAATCGCCGAACTCAGCTGCAATTTTGCAATTGCCCTTGAGGAGATCCTCACGAGTCATGCCTTCCTTGCGAGGAGCACCACCTGAAGAGATGATATACTTTGCGCCTGTGAAAGCTTCTTCGGGGTTAGTTGTCCATGTGATGTTTGCACCAGGGAAACCGCACTGAGCGATTTCGTCAGCTACACCGTGGAGACCCGGTTCAAAGATATCATACAGACAAACGTTGGGAGTTAAGCCGAGCATCAATACGCTCTGCACCATGTTTGAACCAATCATACCGCCAGCACCGACGATGACCAGTTTCTCATTACTTAAATATGCCATTGGTGTATAAATTAAAAAATTTGTTCGTTCAAAAGATGAGCATTTCTGCTCCTATTTGTAGATACCGCAAAAGTACCAAATTCTTTCGGGACTTTCACAAGGAATACTCTAATTTTTCTTATCGAAAGGCCAAAAGGATTTGCGCTTTTGTCGTTTTGATTAAAAAAATCGTAACTTCGGCATGAAAAAAATAAGGCGGAGAACCTCTCTGCCACCTAACAAATGCTTTCACAAAATCATCATGCTCAACGAAATCATAACAAAGCGCGTCGACGCTCTGCGCAACTGGATGGAACGCCACAATGCGCTCCAGGCTTTTATCATACCAACTGCCGACCCTCATAATTCTGAATATCTGGCCGACCATTGGAAGTGTCGGGAATGGCTTACGGGCTTCACGGGCTCGGCGGGTATTGCTGTGGTCACTAAGGATGCGGCGGCACTTTGGACAGATTCTCGCTACTGGTTGCAGGCGGCGGAACAGCTTGAGGGCACACCGTTCCAACTCATGCAGGATGGCGATGAGGGTGTGCCGACGCTGAAAGAATGGCTCAGCACCCAACTGCCTGCACGTGCCACAGTGGGCTGTTTCGGCGGCACAATAACGATGGCTGAATACACGGATTTGCTGGAGGATGCTTCCTACCAACTCACAGCTGCAGGGGAAGATCCTTTCGACGAACTTTGGACAAATCGCCCTGCCTTGCCGCAACGCCCCCTCGTATTGCAACCGCTGGAGTATACAGGTCTGTCAGTCGCTCAAAAGATAGAACTCATCTGGAAAAACATAAAGGAAAGCGAACCGCAGGCACTTCTGCTCTCGGATCTCTCTGAAATCGCCTGGACACTCAATTTAAGAGGCGACGACATCGAGTTTAACCCCGTCTTCATGAGTTATCTGCTCCTGCGCCGTAAGGGCAACAGCGTGCTTTTCGTAGATGAGCACCAGCTCACGCCTGCCGTCAGCGAATATCTCCAAGAAAACCACATAGAAGTACGTCCCTACGATGGTTGGAAAGACGCGTTTCAAACGGAGAAAGGCGGTATCGCTCTGCCCCATGAAACCAATGTTCTGGTTATGCACGCTGCGGTATCCACCCAGTCGAGATGTCCCTTTGTCTCTTCTCCCGTCCCCATGCTCCGCGCCATCAAAACACCTGCCGAACAGCAGGGATTCAGAAGAGCCATGGAGAAAGACGGCTGCGCCATGGTGAGATTTTTGGCAAAGTTAGAAGCCCCCTCCATCTCCCCCATAAGGGGGAGTGCTCAGCAAAGGACAAATGGGAAAAATGCCTTTCAAACAGCCTCGCCAGATATTTATGCTAAACTAAAAGAATATGCGCGAGAGAATCGAACACACGCAACTGAAGCCGAGGAAGCATTATGGCAAATGCTACAAGGTAAAAATTTAGGATTCGACTTTAGACGCCAACACATTATTGGAGACTTCATCGCCGACTTCGTTTGTTTGAAAAAGAATTTAATAATAGAAGTGGATGGAAAATACCATTCTAAAGAACAGCAAATAGAGATTGATGCTAACAGAACAGAGTTTCTCATTAGCAGAGGTTTCCGCGTTATTCGCTTCACCAATGAAGAAATAATTGCTAATACTGAAAGCGTTCTCAACAAAATACGTTTTGAACTCACAAAAGATGAATTTGGCCAGCTCACAGAATTGTCTATCGACTTCATGCTCACTTCCGAACGTGAAAAGGAAGAAGGTTTTTGTGGTCTCAGTTTTGCTACCATTGCTGCCTACGGCCCGCACGGAGCTATCGTACATTATGAAGCAACACCTCAAACCGCAGTATCGATTCCCTCACTGAGCACTCCCCCTCATGGGGGAGATGGAGGGGGCTTTTTACTCCTCGACAGCGGCGCACAGTATGTAGACGGCACTACGGACATCACGCGGACGCTGCCGTGCGGACCGCTTACCGATGAGGAGCGGAGAGTGTACACGCTCGTACTGAAAGGCCACATTGCTCTTTCGTCGGCTCGTTTCCCCATCGGTACTTCCGGACTGGAACTCGACTATGCCGCGCGCCGCGCTATGTGGCAGGAGGGGTACGACTTCGGGCACGGCACAGGACACGGCGTGGGTGCTCACCTCTGTGTACACGAAGGGCCTCATCAGATACGGAAAAACGTGCGCCAATGCACCCTCGTTGGTTTCCGTCCGGGCATGACCATCACGAACGAACCTGGTCTCTATGTGTCGGGTAAGTTTGGTGTGCGAATAGAGAACACGCTCCTCGTTGTCGACGATGGCGAAACCCCGTTTGGTCATTTCTGTCGATTCGAACCACTCACACTCTGCCCTATCGATCTGCGCCCCATCGTGCGCGAAATGCTCACGCCCGAAGAAATCTGCTGGCTCAATAACTACCACACCGAAGTGCGCCGCCGACTGCTCCCTCTCCTCCCCGACCCCGCCCATCGCGCATGGCTCGAAGAGGCCACAAGGGAGTTTTAAGCATTGATGAATGGAATAAGAAAATATCTTTGCGTCAGAAAGAAATATTTAGATGTATAAGAAGCTATAAGAAGCCCCTAGGCGCGTCGACAGACAGCATTCTTGGGGACTTCTTCATTTTATGAAGTCCTATTCTAACTAAAGAATAGCATAAGAAGAACCTTTTATCATCTTTGGCGTGCAGGACGCCGCCGCACTGAAAAGGTGGAGAGAGAAAGCTCGCACGAACAGCGGTGGGTGCTGTGCGATGCCGCCGGCGTCGGAGAGTTGTGATGTTGTCTGTCCACGGGTTCGCCCTTCGGGCATCACCCGCGGTTAAGCATGGGGTGTCCCCGCCGGGGACAGTGGGAGAGAACGCTATGTCACTGGGGAGGGTGGATGCTATAAGGGTGTGGGTTCATATCATTATGGGATTCTTAGGCGCGATAAGGGTGTAGGCGGAGAGCCTTATTCTAACCTCAAACGCAATAAGGGTGTGGGCTGACGCAATAAGGAAGTGAACTGACAGCCTTATTGTATTCTCAAACGCAATAAGGATATTGACGACTTGCTTTATTGCTTTTCTACTTCCTCGCTAGGAAGTTTTTGAAAAAAGCTGCAGAAACTTCATTATCTACTGTAAATCACTGATTATAAAAATACAGCGTCGATAAGAGGCTTCAGAAAATCTTCGCCAAAGCTTCATTCCCTGAATTTTCTTAAAATCTATTCAGAAATAGTGATGACGTGGTGACCACCTCCCCTATTTTTTCGCTCCTCACATCATAGCTATTGCCGTGCTAACTTATTCTCATCTGCAATAGCTCATAAAAAATCCGCAATGCCTATGGGGAGACATTGCGGATAAGGATTGTAGGCGGTCCAGAAATAGGCTGGAGCGTCGTTATTGTTATATGTAGAAATGCCGAAGTTCGCTCTTGACTCGAAAAAGGAGGGAGAGGCTGGCGGCGAACTACTATTCTTCCTCGCTCTTATTAGCGCGCTTGCGTGCCAGGTGGTCGAGAATCATCTTGCGCATACGCATCGACTTCGGCGTAACTTCAACAAATTCGTCTTCTTTAATATATTCGAGCGCTTCTTCCAAACTGAACACGATGGGCGGAATGATGCGCGCCTTCTCGTCAGTACCGGAGGCACGGACGTTGGTGAGCTGTTTGGCTTTTGTTACATTCACAACGAGGTCTTTGTCATGGACGTGCTCGCCCACAATTTGTCCGGCGTACACTTCGTCCTGCGGATTGATGAAGAAACGGCCACGATCCTGGAGTTTGTCAAGGGCGTAGGCGAATACCGTACCGCTTTCCATGGATATCATAGAACCATTGGTGCGGCGCTGAATCTCACCCTTGAACGGCTCATAGGTCTTGAAGCGGTGAGCCATGATGGCTTCGCCCTGACTGGCTGTGAGCACATTGGTACGCAGGCCGATGATGCCTCGAGAGGGAATGTTGAATTCTATATCCACGCGCTCGCCCAAGTTCTGCATACTGGTCATCTCGCCCTTACGGCGGGTCACCATGTCGATCATCTTAGAGCTGAACTCCTCGGGCACATTGATCGTCAGTTCCTCAATCGGTTCGCAACGCTTACCGTCGATTTCTTTATAGATCACCTGTGGCTGACCCACCTGCAGTTCGTAGCCCTCGCGGCGCATGGTCTCAACGAGGACAGAAAGATGGAGCACACCGCGTCCACTAACGAGCCATTTGTCGGCGTCGATTTGGTTGACGCGCAAAGCAAGGTCTTTCTCCAACTCGTGTTGCAAACGGTCGTTGATGTGGCGGCTGGTGCAGAACTTCCCTTCTTTACCGAAGAACGGACTATCGTTGATGGTGAACAACATAGACATGGTGGGTTCGTCGATAGCAATGGGCTCGAGCGCTTCAGGTTCGTTGAAATCGCAGATAGTATCTCCAATTTCGAAATTCTCCAAACCAACGATAGCACAAATATCGCCGCAATGCACTTCTTCGGTGCGCTTGCGTCCCATACCCTCAAAAGTGTGGAGCTCTTTGATCTTTGTTTTCTCTTGTGAACCGTCGCGATGAACAATCGTAACGTTCATGCCGTCCTGCAGCGTGCCGCGGTGAACACGTCCCACGGCGATACGTCCCGTATAATTGGAGTAGTCGAGACTTGTAATCAAAAGCTGTGGCGTTCCCTCATTCATGGGAGGAGCCGGTATTTCTTTCAGAATCTCATCCAGCAGGTAGTTGATATTGTCCGTCGGCGTACGCCAGTCAGCTCCCATCCAGTTGTTTTTGGCCGAACCATACACAACGGGGAAATTGAGCTGTTCCTCAGTAGCATCAAGGTCGCACATGAGGTCGAATACCATTTCGTACACTTCCTCGGGGCGGCAGTTGGGTTTGTCCACTTTGTTGACCACCACGATAGGCTTCAGTCCGATCTGCAAGGCTTTTTGGAGCACGAAGCGCGTTTGAGGCATCGGGCCTTCAAAGGCATCGACGAGCAAGATACAGCCGTCGGCCATATTGAGTACGCGCTCCACCTCTCCACCAAAGTCGGAGTGGCCCGGAGTATCAATAATATTGATTTTAGTGCCTTTATAGTTGATAGAGACATTCTTGGAGAGAATGGTGATACCTCGCTCTCGCTCCAACTCATTATTATCGAGGATTAGTTGACCCGTGGGCTGGTTTTCGCGGAAGAGGTTTCCGGCAAGCAGCATCTTGTCCACGAGCGTTGTCTTACCGTGGTCAACGTGGGCAATGATGGCGATGTTACGAATGTCTGTCATATTTTCTTTTATCTGATATTTACGGCTTTACAGGACTATTCCCGCCTGCCGTTTCTTTTCGGGGTGCAAAAGTACGAATTATTATTGGAAAGAAATAATAATCAACCCCATAAAAGCTTGAGGCAGTGGTATCCTTCTCTCCTTGAGAGGACGGCAAAAAACAAGAGAAGCGGCCAACGCAACGAACGCGCTGACCGCTTTTTTAGAGAGGGGGCGGATAAGATTTAGGAAGCTGAAACACCCCACTTATCCAGCGATATTTTCAATTGTTTAGAACACCACTTTCTTACCATTGACGATGTACACACCGCCCTTTTGGAGGGATTTCTGGGAGATGCGACGGCCTTGGAGGTCGAAGATCTGCGGTGCGAGGTCGGTGGAGATAGCGGCATTGCTGATACCCGTTGTCTCGTCTGAGGAGATGGGTAAGAACTTACGCACGCCCGATGCGTTCGATACGGGGAGATAAGCTTTGTTGGCAGCTAATATTGCCTTAGTGGCTGTGCCCGTAGCTTCGGGGGCTGTTGGGCGAACATAGTAGAAGCCTGCCACTTTCTTTGTGGGATGAATGCTGAGAACGTAGAACTTCTCATAATCATTGGCCGAGAGATTTTTGCTGAGGTAAGTACCTTGCAGTGCATTTTCCTGCGTGAGCGGAGCGGCCGTTGGAGCAATGTTGAGCGTCATGTTCAGTTGTCCCAAATTGTGGTTGAGCAACAAGACGCCGGTGCCTTCGGGCACTGCACCGTTGCAAGCCTCGAGTTTGACAGTACGATTATCGGCCGCCAGCGTAACGAGGTTGGCCACAGCATCCGTTCCCTCCAAGGTGTAAGCAAAAGGCATATAAGCCGTAGCATAAGCCCGGTTTTCACCGTCAGGACGAGTGGACGAGAGCGTCCAAGTGGTCACGGGTTCGATGTACCAAAGCGAAGCATCCGAACTGGTAGTCCACGCCACGATAGAGCCTGAGTTGTCGGCATGGATAGCAGATTTGCCACCGTCCGTGGGGTTCAAACTCTGCAGGTAGCTAAGACCTTCGATTGTCGACACCACTTTATATTTTCCGGCCTCCGCTTCGTTGGCGGTCACAGGGGCTGCGGTGTAGACAGCAGGCGTTGGTTTCACAAACACCTGGTAGTTGCCGTTCTTCACCAGCCATGCGCCATCGGCCGTCTTGCGGAACTGGAACAGCAGGTTGAGGTTAGTGGCTGCGCCCGTAGTGGAAGCCTGCGTCAAGTTTGTACCATCAGTGGCCAGTGCCGCTGTGCTCTTCAACTTGTTTGTCAGGCGATACCAGCCGCCGTCTTGCAGTTCGATTTTCTCCACTTTATTGTAGAGCGCATCATAGGCCGTAGCAATTTTCTGCTGAGCGGCAAACGCGTTGATTTCATTGGGCGTTGTCTCAGCGGTAGTAGCTGCCGTTTCTGCGGCACTCACCTTCGTGGCGAGCGAAGCCACGCTTTCGGGCTTCACCATTCCCACATAGTTTCCATTGCTGCTCTGCATCCCTGTCATACGAGCGCGGAGAGCTTCTGCTGCCTGCTTCACATAGGGTGCACGAGAACTGGTGCGGTCAAGGACATACTGGCCGTTGGTCAAGTCCTCCAGCGGAATTTGCTTGAACAGGATGTTGTAGCCGCCCAGGCCACCACGTGCATCTTCTTCATAGATGTAACCAATAGTGCCATTGTTGAGCAGTTCCATACCCGTGTAGCACGAGCCGATATTGCTCACCTGCATCCCCTTTGTCCAACCGTTGGCCAGAGCCGTAGCTGTGGAGTAGTCGGAATAGGTTGCCAATTCTTTGAAGTAGACACCCACTTTTTCACGACGCGTGGAGAGCGTGATACTCTGCAATGCCACAAAAAGCTTCTTATTGTCGCTCACGCGGTGTGCTGGAACGATGAGGATTTCGCCGTTCACATTGTTCACCGCATTATTCATCGCCGTTGCGTTGGTCTGGAAGTCCCAGTTGCCTTCACCTTTGGCGATGTCGGTATAAGTGAAGAGGCTGAAGCCACGACTCAGAGAGCCACGGTTACGAACGCTCACCAGAACGCTACCATCGGGAAGTTCTTCCACCTTCGACTCATCGGCACCCGTGCTCGGCAACTGTGCTTTGCTGCCCAGGAGCTTCCACGTCGCACCAAAGTCGTCGGAGTAAATCACAAAGGTGGCGTTCTGTCGCGTATTATTGGTAGGATAAGCAATATAAAGGCGGTAGTAATCGCCCTGCTTGATATAGCGGCTCTGCATAATCTTTCCACTGGTGAGGAAGAGAGAGTTGGTCACACCGCCTGCTCCGTCCTTAGTCAGATTATAGATCTGATAGGTCAGCGAGTCGGCCGTCCAAGTTTGTCCGCCGTTCGTACTGCGAAGACGTACAACGTGCTGCGGTTCATTGTATTGTCCGTCAAAGAATGAGGTGTGTCCGCCGACACACATAACGAGCACGTTCTGCGCATTATTGCGGTCCACAACGATGGAGGGATCGCCGAAACTGTAGTCCCATTTCTTTGAAGAATTGGGTTGGCTCTGGTCGCCGGCAGCAATGGTCTGGAAATGAGCATCCCAAGTTTGACCGCCATCGCTACTGGTCTTCAGAATTACATCATTATGGCCGTTGCCCATACCAATATCGGCACCGGTGCGGCGAAGGTCTACTGCCACGAAGAGCTTACCATCGGCAGCCTGACCTAAAGCGGGAATGCGATAACCTGGGCCCGACTTGGTGTTGTCAAAGACCAAAGCTGTCTTGTATTTAGCATTCGTTGCTGTCAGTTGCTTATCGGCCTCGACAGAAGCAGGGACAACCGTGATGCGGAGGTTCTGAACGAGCGCCATACCCGAAGTGACTTGGAACGGAACTGATTGTAAGTTCAAACCCGTCACACTGAAGTTTTCAGCCGTTACGGCAGTAGCCGTAGCTGTCTTTGAGGTAGTGACGTCCTTCACGCCCGTGCTACCATTTTCGCCCTTAAATGTGAATGAATAGCCCGTAATGACATATCCCTCGCTGGCGGAGAGCGTGTAGTCCTTGAAGTTGCTGCTGGCAAGTTTCACCGTCTTCGGCGTCGTGGTATTGATGAAGCCGATGTTGTTCTTGTTGCTCGCATTGGCCAGCGTAACAACAGGATCGGTCTGTGTAGAAATCAGATAGGTGTTCCAGTTCTGTCCTGTTGTTTTCTTATCGTCGCGATAGAACGTACCGTGGTCGCCATCGAGCGCATAAGAGAGTTGGGTGTTGTAAGCGGCTTCGATGAGCACCGTAGAGCCGGCATCCTTGCCTCCAGTCCAGAAAGAGATGTTTTGCGTTTGTTCGTTCAAGTTCAGCGCATAGCCGTTGGCGTTTTGCAACTGCATATAGACGGGTTCCGTATAGGCGGAAGTCAGGTTCGTTGAGGAAGAGAACCACCAAGTATGGCTCTTCGTATTTCCGGCCAACACTTCCACACGCGCCTCTGCTCCGTTTGTGGCGGGAGCTGTGGCAACGAGGGCTTTCGTAGTGCCGAGCGCCTTATTATATACTGTGTAACCGTGTGTCTCACTGCCCACGAAGCACCAGAGTTGGTTGTCGGGCTGGGCCGGCAAACTGGTGGTTGTTGCACCAATCGAAACGGGCGCTAACTGAATGCTACCATCGGCGGCAGCGGCTGCCAGCGTGGTGTTCTTAAACTTGAGGGTGTACCAGCGTGTACCTTCTGCAAAGTTGTTGCCCACAATCGTAGTGGTCACAAAGGGGTGGCGACTGAGGGCTTTGTGAAGCACAACGTAGAAGTCGGCAGGTTCGATAGCACCTGCGCTCACGGTGAACGTCGGAGTGGAGGTGAGACCTGCCAAGTGCACTTCTGCGCTATTGCTGGCGGTGCAAGACACAGCCGTAGCTCCCGCGGGGGTCACCGTGGCTGCCGCACGCGTGGAGGAAGTACCACTGAAGCCCGTGAACGTCATACCATAGGCGGTGATGTCCCAATCCTGGGCTGCAGTGAGTGTGAACGTATTGAGGTGGAGATGAGGTTTGCCATTCACCAGATACATATCGTTTCTGGGAGCAGAAAGGGTGAAGCCGGGGTCAGTAGACGTGCTACTCCAACGAGAGTGGTAAGTTTTGCCTGCATTAGATGCTGTCCAACGTCCGAAAGCTGTACCGAAGTTGAGCACCTTCATATCGGTTTCCTCGATGAGGAAAGTAGAACCGTGGTCCTTTCCGCCATCCCAGAAAGCCAACTTGCCCTCACGATTGTTGAGGGCTTTACTATTGCCAAACTGTTCGATATAGACGGGGGTTGTGGTTGTCGATGTGAGGTCGCCGCTCTGTTCAAATTTCCACAGGTCGGTATAGCCCGCAGGTACTTCAGAACTTACAATAGCATACGACTGATCACCGGTATTGCCTTTCATAGCTGTGGGTGCCACGAGTTTTCCGCCAGCGGCATTATAAATCTGATAGCCACTGGTAGCATTGCCCACGAAGCACCAGAGGTCGCGACCGCCGTAGTTGAGGGTGCGGTTGGACAGACCGATATAATTGGCCGATGCAGCCTGACGACTCACTTGAAACTTATTGCTGTGGATCGTCATCGTGTACCACCGCGTACCGTCAACGGGCTTACCATTCGCCAAGGTCGTTGGCTGAAACGGCGGTACTACTGCCCACACTGCCGCGGCCACACTCAGCAACAGCAATGAGAGACATAGTCTAATTTTAGTCATAAAAAGATGTTGGTTTTATTGATTAAATTGTAATTGTTCTGAAACTTAGGGTCGCAAAGATACATTTTTCCATTTTGACAACCAAACATAGCAATAAGAAAACTAAAGAAATCCTTCGAGCAACCTAAGCAATGGTCGGACCAGTCCGACTCGTCCGACCAGTCCGACCAGTCCGAGCTCTCCCCCTATCAGCCTCCCTAAAACTTTACAAAGCCGTGCTCACCAGCAGCTGCTAAAAACCGAAGCTGCGCCCTATTCTGGCCGAAAATATCTCTTCACACGTTGAGCGAAACGGATTTTTCCTGCAAAAACTGCCCTATTTTCGCGATTTTCAACCCCAAAGCAGACAAAAACGTCCTTGAGCTTCGCGTCGGTTTCCTTATTGTGTCGGCCGATACAATAAGGCTATCAGTTGGCAGCCTTATTGAGTTGGCCAACAGCCTTATTATAGTGACGCGCGAGAGGCTTCTTGCAAGCGAGAGAAGAAAGGAGAGCGCCGTTTTGAGCCACTCACGGAAGGGGAAAAGTAAGAAGATTTTTGACTTAAAGAAAGCCCCCTCCAGCTCCCCCATGAGGGGGAGCTGGAGGGGGCCACTTGTTGTTGGTTCTCCGACGGGTCCGACCAGTCCGACTAGTCTGACTGGTCGGAGTTCTCCGAAAACTTCCTTCCCTCATAAAGAAAGGGAAGAAAATCTTTGCATCTTTCCCCAATTTTTGTGCAATTATTCCACGCCTTTCCGTATATTTGACCCCAAAATATCAATCTCTGGATTTGTATGGTGGAAAAGATTTTGAATTTCAATGATCTGACGGAAAACTTGCAGCAGCAGGGACGCCGTTGTAGTGTGGCCGTGGTGTGTGCCACGGATGCGGAGACGCAGTATGCCGTGTTGCGCGCGGCGCGAGAGGGCTTTGTGACGGCTATCTTTGTGGGGGGCGAACAGGAAGTGCGCCAAAACCCCGACTTCGCAGCTGTGGCCAACGAGGTGCGCTTCGTGGCGGCCAACGATGCCCGCGAGGCGGCAGAAAAAGCCGTGGCACTGGTGCGCAGCGGTGAGGCGCAGGTGCTGATGAAAGGTTTGCTCAACACCGATGTCCTACTCCACGCCGTGTTGAACAAAGAGCACGGTATTCTCGCCAAGGGGCGCGTACTGACACATTTGGCTTGTGCGCAGTTGGACAACTACCCACGCTTGCTTTTCTTTACCGATGCTGCCGTCATTCCATATCCCACGCCCGAGCAACGCCGCGAACAGGTGCGCTACGCTGTGAGAGTGTGCCACGCCTTCGGCATCGACACGCCGAGGGTCTCACTGATTCATTGCTCTGAGCAGGTGAACGAGAAATTTTTCCCTTTCACCGTCGATTATCCGCAGATTACGGCTGAAGCCCAAGCAGGGGCTTTCGGACAATGTATTGTGGACGGTCCGCTCGACGTGAAAACCAGTTGCTCCCTCGAGGCACTCCAACACAAAGGTCTGCACTCGCCCATCAACGGAGCGGCCGACGTGCTCGTTTTCCCCGACATCGAAGCGGGCAACACGTTCTACAAGGCCGTCACACTCTTTGCCCACGCCAATATGGCTTGCATGCTGCAAGGTAGCGATGCTCCCGTGGTGCTCACCAGCCGCGGCGACAGCAAAGAGAGTAAATACTACAGTCTGGCACTGGCTGTGAAATCCATCCACAACGATAATTGACATCGTCGTGCGGCATTGCGCCGTAGCGACACCTAAAAAAGATACGAACGTGAAGATTTTAGTGATAAACCCCGGCTCTACCTCTACGAAAGTGGCCGTATACCTCGATGAGAAACCTGCTTTGCTTCGCAACATCCACCATTCTCCGGAGCAATTAGAGCAGTATCCCGAACTGACCGACCAATACGAATTCCGCAAACAATTGATTCTCGACGAACTGCGCGCCATGAATGTATCGCTCAACTTCGATGCCATCATTGCGCGAGGGGGATTGGCAAAACCTGTTGCGGGCGGAATCTACGCCGTGAATGAGAAAATGGTGACCGACACACGCAAAGCGCTCCACAAACACGCTTGCGACTTGGGTTGCCTCATTGCGTGGGAAATGGCAAAGGACATACCCAACTGCCGCAGCTTTATTGCTGATCCGGGCGTGGTGGATGAGCTTTCGCCACTGGCACGTGTGAGCGGTTCGCCGCTGATGCCGCGTGTGTGCATTTGGCACGCTCTCAACCAGCGGGCTATCGCGCGCCGCTATGCCAACGAGGTGGGAAAAGAATATGAGGACTTGCGCCTCATCGTGTGCCATCTGGGTGGAGGTATCAGTATTGCAGCCCACGACCACGGGCGCGCCGTGGACGCCAACAACGCACTGGATGGCGAAGGACCTTTCTCGCCCGAGAGAGCAGGTAGTTTGCCAGCTGCCGACCTCATAAGGCTGTGCTTCAGCGGAAAGTTTACGCAGGAGGAGCTCCTAAAGCGCATCGCGGGGCAGGCAGGACTGATGGCGCACTTGGGCACTAACAACATGAAGGAAATAGAGCAGCGCATCGCTGCTGGGGACGAACACGCGAAACTGATTGTGGACGCGATGATTTACCACGTGGCAAAGAACATCGCGGCTGAGGGAGCGGTGCTTTTCGGAAAGATAGATGCCATCCTCCTTACGGGCGGCTTGGCGCATTCGGAATATGTCATCAAGCACCTGCGGGAGCGCATCGAATTTCTGGCTCCAGTGTATTGCTACCCTGGTGAGGACGAAATGTTGGCACTGGCGAGCAACGCACTGGCGGTACTGCGTGGCAAACGCGAAGCAAAAGAATATGTGTGAACTTAGTGTGCGCTGACGGACTTACCCACAAGGCGCAAGTTGAGATATACAAAACGGCGAGAGACATTGAGTCCCTCGCCGTTTTGTATGTATGTGTGAGTTTAGCGAAAACGCCCGTTGGTGATTTCGCTTAGAGAGAAGCTGTTGAAAACAAGGGTGTAGTCGGCTTTGTGGGATGTTTCCTCATAGAAGATACCAATTTTGCCATCGCCGAGGCGTTCTAATTCGGAATAGGCCGAACCTACTGACGACACTTTATAAGGGCCGGACCAGTTGGCTGCAAGGACGGCCGGAGAGGAATAGGCATGGGCGGAGAGAAGTTCTTTGTAGTAGATGCCCACATTGCTGCGGCCGGGACCGAGAGGGACAGACTGAAGGGCAACCCATGTTGGGCGATTGTCGGAAGTGCGGCGGGCGGGAATAATCAGGATGCCGCCGTTGGTACTGTTCTTCTGCGCATCAACGCCTTGATTGGTCGCACTGGAATAGGCCACTTCGCCCCATTCGCCTTCAGCGAGGCGAATATTGCGATAATGGAAAATATTGAAATAACGGCCGCCCCAGGTGCGGGAACTGAGGGCTACATCGCCATTAGGGAGTTCTTCGCATTTCACTTCATCGCCTTTGGGAGCTGGAGAGATGTGGATGCTACCCAGTGGCTTCCATGTATGGCCAAAGTCGTCGCTATAAACAACGCGATTACCATTGGGACGCGCGCAGATGGCTGCATAGAGACGGTAGTACTTCCCAATCTTCACCGTGCGGCTCTGGCAGATGCGGCCGGAGGTGATAAAAAGACTTTGGATAGGACCGAGCTGACTCTCGTCGAAGAGGGAATAAATCTCCTCCGTGAGGTCTTCGGGAGCAGACCAAGTGCGCCCGCCGTCGTGACTATAAAGTCGGGCAACACGATTGGGATTCTGTCGGGTAGTGGAGGCCGCGCCATAAACGGTATTGCCACAAACGCAGAGCAGCAGGATGTCGCGACCATTGGGTGCGGAGACGATGGCGGCATCGCCATAGCCACAATCGGCGGCGTGCTTCACGCCCGTACCTCGAATAATGGAGTACTCCGGCGACCATGTACGGCCGTTATCTTGTGATAAACGCCCGTGAAGATCAACGCGACCAAAACCGATGTCAGCGCCACAGAGGCGATAGTCGGTCACGGAGAGCAGGCGTTTCCCCTTGAGGTGTGCAATGGCGGGAATACGATAGGGATGGGCCGAATCGGCTGTGGTGACGAACAACTCCTGTCGCTGTGCGGACAGGTCTAAGCCCATGATGAGGGCAACAAGGAGAAGGAGGTACTTCTTCATTCGGAAGAGGCGTTAGAGAGATGTATTACTAATTCTTATTGTGATGGTAGTAGCGATTTCCGCCCAAGAGGTGGGGCCAAATACTGCTTTGCGCTTTCTGCTTATCCTTGTTGAGCTCGGGATAAGCAATGCGCGTGTGATAAACGGTTTTTAGGCTGTCGATCAGTACGCGTTTGGCATCCTGAATATCGCGGAACGTGATGGGACACTCTTGGAAATAGCCCGCCTGCACTTGTCCGTCGATAATCTTATTGACGAGGCCGCTAATAGCTTCTTCGGTGTATTCCTTGAGGGAGCGGGAGGAGGCTTCCACGGCATCGCACATCATGAGGATGGCTTGTTCGCGCGTGAAGGGGTTGGGGCCTGGATAGGTGAAAAGCTCATCGCGCGGCGTTTCGCCTGGATGGTTGTTTTGCCATTGTATGTAGAAATAGCCCGTCTTACTGCGTCCGTGGTGGGTCGAGATGAAATCGCGAATAGATTGAGGCAAGTTATTTTTTTCTGCCAGTTGCAGTCCCTGCGTCACATGGCTGATGATGATTTGTGCCGACTGCTCTTCCTTCGACATATCGTCGCGGTCGGTCAGCGAGTCGTGAGGATTCACACCACTTTGGTTTTCGGTGAAGAAAGCCGGATTGAGCATTTTCCCAATATCATGGAAGAGAGCACCCGTACGCACGAGTTGAGCACTTGCCCCAATTTTGTTGGCCACCTCCGCTGCGAGGTTTCCCACCTGCATGGAGTGGTTGAACGTGCCTTGTGCCTCCTTCGACATTCGGCGGAGTAGCGGATGATTGATATTGGACAATTCGATGAGCGTCACGCTCGACGTGTAGCCAAAAATGCGCTCAATGAGATACATAACAGGGTAAGCAAAGAGAAGGGCCACACCTGACACGGCGAGATATACATAGCGCGAATGATCCAAATCGGAAATATTCGTGCTGGCGGCCATATCGTAGGCAAACTGCGTAAGGAGACCTACAACGACAACAAACAAAGCGATGCGAAGAATCTGGGCGCGCTCGGTCATCTCTCGCAGCGCGTAGACCGTGACGAAGCCAACGATGCTTTCGATCATGAAAAACTCGAAAGGACCTGTTAGACCGATCGACGTTAGGAGCAAGGAGGTGATCATGGCCATCGTGGCCGTGCGCGAATCAAAGAAAACGCGAACGAAGAGCGGCACCATAGCGTAAGGAACAAGATAAACGCTGAACCAGTGCTGACGCACCATGATATAGGACAGAATCGGGAAAATCGTGATCAGCACATAGAAGAGGGCCAGTGTGCGAACGTTCTCTGTGTACTTTGGTTGAAACGTGAGGAGATAGAGAGGGAAGATGCTCAGAATGATGAAGATGAGGAGTGCCTGCCCCGGCATCTGTTTCCAGAGGTTGTTATCCGTGGTGTTGAGGCGCGCACTCTCTTGCATATAGGAGTCGAGCACGAGTTTCAACTGCGGTGTGACGATTTCGCCCATATCTATCACGCGCTGCCCCGCAACAATCATTCCGCTGGAAGTGATCACGGAGTTGAGCGCATCCTCTCGAGCTGCATCTGTCTTAGCTTTGTCGAACGTGAGGTTGGGCGTGAGATAGTTGTTGATATTGCAAAGTGCCAACACATCATGGAGGTAACCCGCTGAGTCGGCTCCCATGATGGTTTCATAGGCGGTGCGCGTGGTGTAGATAGCACTGGTGGATTGCGTGACGGCATCTTGCCCTTCCACGATATGCACATTCTGATAGCGATGACTCACCAAATCGGACATCTGCGAGGGCGACATCACGCCAGTGTTATAGACGAGTCCCAACTGCTTTATCACATAGTTGGCGTACTTCTCTGGAACTGGGATTCGGCGCGCTTTGTAGTCGGCGATAAAGGCTTTAACCTGCTGCTGACCTATTGCGATGGACTTGTTAAAGAAGGGCTGAAAGTTTTGCAACACGCTGTCCTTCTCCATCTTAATGGCTTTCTCCGATTTGATAATGGGAAATTCAAAATCGGCAATCAGCGGCGCGTATTTCCAAGGTGTTCCCTCTTTGTACTCAAAGACAAATTTGCCTTCACGGGGAACAGCCAATGTGAGCAATAGGACGCTGACGAGCGTAAAAAGTATGAGAGAGAGTTTCTTCACGATTCTAAAAAATTTGTTTAGGCAAAGATACGAATTTCCAACACAAATAACAAAAAAGCCCCACGCGCCTCCCAATCTGCTGAAAAAGAGGAGAAGGATGTATCCACAAATCTCACTTTCCACAGTTTCTCATCGTGCACAGAAACCGATAAAAACTGCATTTATCCATAAAAAAAAGCTGCCACTCATATATATAATTATGAGTGGCAGCCAGATATTGTGGAGTACCGCCCGCGGCCTCACTGCGTGGTGGGGCGTGGGCGGGATCACATCGGATTAGTCGGCAAGCTTAGCTTTGATAAACTCACGGTTGAGGCGTGCAATGTTGAGCACTGTCTCATTCTTCGGACAAACGGCTTCACAAGCACGCGTGTTGGTGCAGTTACCGAAACCGAGTTCGTCCATCTTGCTAACCATAGCCTTTGCGCGCTTAGCAGCTTCTACGCGGCCTTGGGGCAGCAGCGCAAACTGGCTGAGCTTAGAGCTAACGAAGAGCATTGCAGAACCATTCTTGCAGGCAGCAACACAAGCTCCGCAACCGATACAAGTGGCGCAGTCCATTGCTTCATCGGCTGAGTCCTTGTCGATCAAGATTGCGTTGGCATCCTGAGGAGCACCTGTGCGCACGCTGATATAACCGCCTGCTGCTTGGATCTTATCGAAAGCAGAGCGATCTACCATGCAGTCCTTGATAACAGGGAAGGCAGCAGAGCGCCAAGGCTCAACGGTGATGGTTTCGCCTTCCTGGAAACGGCGCATATAGAGCTGACAAGTGGTAGCTCCGCGCTCTGTTTTGCCATGAGGCGTACCGTTAACGTAAAGTGAACACATACCGCAAATACCTTCGCGGCAGTCGTGGTCGAAAACGAAAGGTTCTTGACCTTCTGCAACAAGCTGCTCGTTGAGAATATCGAGCATTTCGAGGAAGCTGGTATCATCGGGGATATCCTTCATTTCGCGCTCGTCGAAGTGGCCGGCATCCTTAGGACCATTCTGCTTCCAGTATCTTAGTTTAAAAGATATATTCTTTGCCATAATGAAATTTCTTTTTTAAGTGACGAGTGAATCGTAACGAGTGAGCTACAGAGTCGTTTGTGCAAGCGCACCTCGTCTTGTCACTGATCAATTAGACTTTATAGTTTCTCGTCTTAACTTCGATAGCCTCGTATTTGAGCGGCTCTTTATACTTAACGGGGAGTGCGTCCTCGCCTTGGTATTCCCAGCAGCTCACGTAGAAGCAGCCCTGGTCGTCGCGCTTAGCTTCTCCCTCTTCGGTCTGGTGTTCCTCGCGGAAGTGACCACCGCAAGATTCCTCGCGGTTAAGAGCGTCGATAGCAACGAGCTGACCCATAGTGAAGAAGTCCTCGAGGCGGAGAGCTTTTTCGAGCTCGATATTTACACCGTCGATATGCGGAACAAAGACGTTCTTCTCGAACTCCTTCTTGAGTTCAGCCATCTTATCGAGAGCCGTTTGCAGACCTTCTTTCGTACGAGCCATGCCCACGTATTCCCACATGATATGTCCGAGCTCTTTGTGGATGCTATCCACAGAACGCTTACCATTGATATTAAGAATACGCTCTACACGAGCTTTCACCTTAGCTTCAGCCTTCTCAAATTCAGGTTCTTTACCTGTGAAGCGACCCACAGTGATTTGATCGCTGAGGTAGTTCTGAATAGTATACGGCAGAACGAAGTAACCATCGGCCAGACCCTGCATGAGGGCAGATGCACCAAGGCGGTTAGCACCGTGATCGGAGAAGTTACACTCGCCAGCTGCGAAGAGACCCGGAATGTTTGTCTGAAGTTCATAGTCAACCCACAGACCACCCATTGTATAGTGGATAGCGGGGTAGATCATCATCGGATTCTCGTAGGGGTTCTCATCGGTGATTTCTTCGTACATATCAAAGAGGTTGCCGTAGCGTGCTTCGATGGCGTCGCGACCGAAGTCTTCGATAGCTTGCTGGAAGTCGAGGAATACGGCGAGGCCTGTACCGTTCACGCCGAAGCCTGCATCGCAGCGTTCTTTAGCTGCACGTGAAGCCACGTCACGGGGAACGAGGTTACCGAAAGCCGGATAACGGCGCTCGAGGTAGTAGTCGCGGCGGTCTTCTGGGATGTCGCGGCCTTTGAGTTCTCCGCTGCGGAGCTTCTCAACGTCTTCCTTGAATTTGGGTACCCAGATGCGGCCGTCATTACGCAGCGACTCTGACATGAGCGTAAGTTTGCTCTGCTTGTCGCCGTGTACGGGGATACACGTTGGGTGAATCTGTACGTAAGCGGGGTTGGCAAAATATGCACCGTGCTTGTAGGCTGCGATAGCTGCGGAGCAGTTGCAACCCATAGCGTTTGTAGAAAGGAAATAAGCGTTGCCATAACCACCCGTTGCCAAGATAACGCAGTGTGCGGCAAAGCGTTCGATTGCACCAGTAACGAGGTTGCGAGCGATGATACCGCGAGCGCGGCCGTCAATCATCACAACGTCAAGCATCTCATAGCGAGTGTAGAGCTCAACAGTGCCTTCGTGTACCTGACGCATCAGCGCGGAGTATGCGCCCAAGAGGAGCTGCTGACCGGTCTGACCTTTGGCGTAGAAAGTACGGCTCACCTGCACACCACCAAAAGAGCGGTTAGCCAGTGTGCCGCCGTATTCGCGAGCGAAAGGAACACCCTGTGCCACACATTGGTCGATGATGCTTGCACTTACTTCAGCCAAACGGTAAACATTAGCTTCGCGAGCGCGATAGTCGCCACCTTTCACAGTGTCATAGAACAAGCGGTAAACAGAGTCGCCGTCGTTCTGATAGTTCTTTGCTGCATTGATACCTCCCTGTGCTGCAATGGAGTGTGCACGGCGGGGAGAATCCTGTATGCAGAAGTTTTTCACTTTGAAGCCCATTTCGCCGAGCGATGCAGCGGCACTGGCACCTGCCAGACCTGTACCTACGACGATAACATCGAGCTTACGTTTGTTTTTCGGGTTAACGAGCTTCTGATGAGCCTTGAAATTAGTCCACTTTTCAGCAACGGGACCTTCGGGAATCTTTGAGTCGATTACCTTCTCCGTTACGGGAACGATATATTTATCAGACATAATTGTAATCGTTTGTTATAAGAATTAGCCACAGATGGGTTTGCAGCCCAGTGCAAAATAAACAACTACGGCAGCAAACATCAGCATAACGAGTGTTACATAAACGTTGCCGATGAGCTTCCAGCGGTTGAACCACACTTTGTTGTTCACACCGAGAGTCTGGATAGCACTCCAGAAACCATGAGAGAGGTGGAACCACAGCGCGGCGAGCCATACGAGATAGAGCACAGCATAGATGGGATTGCCGAAGGTGAACTGAATCAAACCTGCGCCGTCTGTTGCTTCATAGTCGCCTACGAGAGCCATACCGCCATTGTAGAATTCTGCGCCCATCATGTTTGCCCAGAAATTGAACAAGTGGAGGAACAAACCCAAGCATACGATCAGACCGAGCACGAACATGTTCTGGCTGGCCCATTCCACCTTTGCTGGAGTCTCCACCACTGCATAGCGGTTATTACCGCGCGCTTTGAGATTCTGCAGTGTCAAGATAGTGGCATAAATGAAATGGAGAGCGATGAGGCCCACCAAAACTACCGTTCCTGCAACGGCATACCAATTAGATCCAAGAAACTCGCAAATCATGTTGTAAGCATCTCCGGAGAAAAGCGCCACAACATTCATGCAAGCATGGAAGGTGAGGAACAGAACGAGAGCAATGCCGGTTACCGACATGATAACTTTCCGTCCTACGGATGAAGTTGTTAACCACATAGAGTTTTGAAAATTAAATTATGTAATGTTTTATGATTGAGCTATCTTGACATTTCCGTCCCCTTATAAATGAGGGGGCGTTTTTAATGCGCCGCAAAGTTACAGATTTTTGTAAATTCCAGCAATAAATAAAAAGAATAATAAATCTAAGATAAAGACCTACAACATTATGCTGCTGAAAAAGCTCTCAAAAGCGAGAACAGGGGTTCTTATTAGCGAGAGGGCTGAATCTATTGGACGGATCGAGGTATGCCGCTTCATCATTCGCTCCTCAAAACTGCCCTTTTTCTTAACAAAGCCTTTTATGCAACGAGAACAAGAAAATGGTCTATCAAACAAGGATGCGGGAAAAAATCTTCTTCGGGGTGATGCGTCGCTCTGCTCCGTCACTCGGCTTCCTTATTGCGCGGACTGGGAATTGTGCTTTTATGTTTATTTCCATCCGCTCTCTGTCGTCAGTACAATAAGGATACTGGCCGACAGAATAAGGCTATCAGCTGATGCAATAAGTGCGCTGGCCGACAGCCTTATTCTGCTGACGCACAGCCTTATTTCGTTGCCCTTCGAGAGAGCGAAGAGAATTGAGCATCTTATTTCGCATTGGATTTTCTTTTATTCTCGGAGGCATAAAGTAAGAATTTCATTGACAACAACAAAGCCTTCTTTCCAGCTCTTTTGCATCCTCTCTCTCATCTCAACAAACTGCCTTTGCGCGTCCCACTCTTCGTGCTGCGCTCCGCCACTTTTCCGCGTGGCCTATTTTTCTCTTTGCCAACCAAACAGAAATAAAGAGAAACCATTATATTTGCAATCATCACTCATATCTATTCAATTCACTATCTATGAAGCATTTGTTTACACTGGCCCTTATGGGATTGGCGAGTTTGTGCGCGAGTCCTGTTCAGGCACAAGCTCCAACCACGTGGACGCGTACGGTGTCCACAGCAACGGGTAGTTTCGTTAATAAGCAAAACAGCACCACCAGTGCGTACAAGTACAAGTGGAGCTCCACCGAAACCACCCCGCAGCTCACACTCGAGACTGCCAACAACGATATGTGGGTGGACGCCAACGGCACCTACCACCTCTACAAAACCACCTTTTCTCTCAGTGTTCCGGACGGTTATGCCATCACGGGCTATTCGTTCAACTATACAGGTTTTGAAGGTTCATCGACCTCCACAACACGCGCCACAGTGACCATCACGCCTGAGAAAGGCGGCGCGGCTGTTACCTGCTCTGCCAGCGATGCTGCTGCAACGGTGAGCGTGACAGGCTTGGAGGAGAACACAACGCGTTTCTCCGTTTCCAGCACTGCTGCCAAAGCCAACGCCGTACCCACAAATTTCGTAGTGAGTATCAAAAAAACAGCCTCAGCCATCGAACGCCTCCACACCACTACCACCGCCAACGGCCGCTTCGCTGCCAACACGGTTTGGTACACAGTGGCCGTGGGGCAAGGTCAAGGCACCAGCACTTTCCCGCTGGTTTATACGGCCGACAACCAACCCTTCTCGCTGGCGCGCAGTTTCACCAACGCTGTGCCCGAAGCCCTTTGGTGTCTCGTTGGCGACAACACAGCGGGCTATCGGCTCCACAATCGCGCAGCTGCTGCCAACAAGATTCTCGTTTCGCCGCGCGAAATGAGCGGAACAACTGGCGGCACGGCCTATCCCGTGGTTTTGCCTCTCGACGGCCTCAACACAACAACCTACGAGAGCCTTTGGAAACTGGAATCTTCTAAAGACATTGCGGGTACGGCCGCGTTCTATCTTTGCCAAAATGGAACGAACTACGGCGTTAACAACCGCGACAACAAGATGGCGTTCTGGACGGGCGGCAAGGATCGCGGTTCGACTGTTGTTTTCACGCCTGTAGCGGTCGACTTTGAAGTGGGCACGGCGTATGGAGAATTCAAAAACGCCGCTAATACGCCGGCGGAAACTTCTTTATGGAACTCTACGCTCACTGCTCCGGCGGCATTGAGATTGTCCACTATGAACACCAGTTTCCAGCCCTCAGCCGACGGCAAGAGCTTCCTGCTCACCGATGCCATATCGGGAACGTACACCCTCTCCACTCCAACGATGGGTTACGTTATCGACGGCTATAGCTTCGACTATCCTTCCACGCTCACCGCTATCACAACCGCCGATGGAAAGGTTACGCAGCAGGGCGGCCACTTCGAAGTGAGCAACGTTGGTAAGGCTTCTACAACTTTCACCGTAGCCGGCAACGGACAGGTGAAGAACTTCCGCGTCTTTGTTCGTCAGGCCGACGAGGTGGACAATGCTCACACCGTGATTGTCTTTGATAACGCCACGAGCAAAGTGCCTTATCGTATCCCTGCTTTGACACAGACGCGCGACGGCCGACTACTGGCCGACTGCGACTATCGTATCAGCAAAACGGATATTGGCTACAACAACCGCAACGGACTCTATCGCATCGACAACGTGATGAAAGTGAGTACGGATAATGGCCACACATGGAGCGATTCAGTTGTCGTGGCACGTGGCGATGAGCACGCCAGCCAAGTTTGGCGCACCGGTTTCGGCGACCCAAGTATCGTGGCCGACCGTACGAGCGACAACGTCCTGATGCAGTGTGTGAGTGGCAAGGTGGGTTATTTCAGTTCAACGCGTAATAATCCGCAGCGTTGCGCCTTCTTCCGCAGCACCGACGGCGGACGTACCTGGGATCAGGGTACTGACCAAACCGAACAGATTTATGGTCTCTATGATGGTACGCTTCCTGGCAACGCACAGGTGGCGGGTATTTTCCTAACAAGTGGTAAGATCATGCAGAGCCGCTCTATCAAAGTGGGCGACTTCTACCGTATCTACATTGCCCATCCTTTGCGCACGACGACAGTGAATAAGTTTGCCACTTACGTCATCTATTCCGACGACTTCGGCCGTAATTGGAAGGTGCTGGGCGGCGCTGGCGTTATCCCCTCCGATGCTGCCGATGAATCGAAAGTAGAAGAACTTCCCGATGGCACAGTACTGCTGAGCTGCCGCAACCAGGGTGGCGGTCGACAGTTCAATATCTACACGTATTCCGATCCCATCACAGCTGCTGGCACATGGGACAAGAGCACGATGCCTGCCAACATGACGGGCGGCCAAGTGAACGCCTGCAACGGCGAAGTACTCGTGCTTCCCGCTCGTCGCAAGGCCGATGGCAAACAGCTCTTTGTGGCGCTGCAAACAGTGCCACTGAGCAACGCGCGCGAAAAGGTGGGTTTCTTCTACAAAGAACTGGCTGCTTACTCCGATTATAATAGCGGTGAAAAGATGGCTGCCAACTGGGTGAAAGGGTTGCAAGTGACGAAAAATTCATCTTGCTACTCCACGATGATTCTTATGCAAAACGATAGTATCGGCTTGCTCTTCGAGGATGTGGCCTACAACGATGGTTACAACATAGTGTTCAAGAGCTTCAGCCTTGATTCTATCACAGGTGGCAAGTATACCCTTGATACCACCTCCCCTCGCGATGCATATCTCAACGATGCCCTGCAACAGCGCCTTGCTGGAATCAAAACGGGAAAGGCGGTGGGAATGTACAAATCGGATGCGGCGCTCCGCCCCTTGCTCGATGCTTTCAACGCACAAAAGACCGAAGCCAATATGTGGGCAGTGATGGCCGCTGTACCTACGCTGGAGCGCGTCACCATCGAACCCGGGCGTCAGTACATGGTGTACAACAAAGTGAACCCTACTCATTTCCTTTCCGCCAATGCCACACAAGGTTCGCTCTACAGTGTGGAAAACGATTCGGCACAGGTTTTCACCTTTGAAAAGGATAGTAATGGAAACTACTTGCTCCATCACGTCAACACAGGCCTTTATGCGGGTAAGACATCTTATAGTACCCGCCCAGTGCCCGCAGTGAAAGCTGGTGAAGCCATCGCCTTTAGCGTGGAATCCAATTCAGAAGGGTGGAGTTTACTCACTTGCACCCAACCCACTTCGGCTTCCTATGCCACGCTCAACAATTCCACCAGCGACAAGGTTCGCCCGTTCAACAAACAGGACCAAGCTTCTTTTTGGTGCATCTATCCCAGTCCACGCACCATCACGGCTATCACAACGCCCAACATTTCTAAGGACGAGCAGAATCGCATCTACGACCTGCAAGGCCGTCGCGTTCAGCACCCCACGCATGGGCTCTACATCTTAAATGGCAAGAAAGTGGCTGTGAATTAAAAAATCTATTCCCTCATTGATGGGATACATCAGTATCTCCCAAACAATGAGCGCTCTACAAAGAAAGCCGACTGGCACAATTTACGTGTCAGTCGGCTCTTTTTTGTACGCCTCATAAGAGAGTTTCTATATTATCAGCAAAAACCCTCTTCCACGAGTTTCCCCTTCAAAACAGAAGAAGCACGCTAATAAAGAAAATCGGACGAAACGAGATGCGCTTACCTTTCAGTAATTCCTCGAAGCGTCCGACCTATTTGTTGTGAAGTATAGACATAAAAAAAGGGATACCACTGTATCCCAACCTTGTTAACCTTAAATCTAATACTATGAAAAACACGTTGCAAAGATACGGATTTCTTATTACTCTCCAAACTTTCTCAAAGAAAAACACGATTATTTAAGTTTATTTTAGAAGTAAAGAGCTATTTTCTAAGATTTTAAGATAAAAACGAGTAAAAAGGAGGGAGAAAAACTTCGTTAGGAATAAAAGATCTATTCCTATATATAAATGTATTTCCGGAGCGAAAGGAAAGGAATGTGATTTGAATTGCTTACCTTCGCGCTATATGCAACGGTTCATTTATTATCTACAGCGCATCGGTGTGTGGTGTTGGCGCATTCGTCAGCGGCGGGGCTACAACATCCATTCTCCTTTTGCTTTCCAACTGGTGAAAGGAGTAATTTATCAGCGTGGCCACTACTACGCCTACGAGCGGCTGCACCAGGAACGAAAAGGACAAGCACTTCCTGAACGTGACGACCGCTTACTCTTCCGTCTGGCCAATGATAGCCAACCGCGCACGGCCTTATTTGTTGGGCCCGATACGGCCGATGAACAGCTGTATGTGGCAGCAGCTTGTCAGAAATGTACTTGCTACAGCGCAGCCACCACCGAGGAAGCGGTGCAACAAGCAAGCAAGATGGGGCATATCGACTTCCTCTTTCTGAATACCTCAGAACCCATAGCCCCCATACTTGATGCACTTCTCCCCTACGCTGGTCAGCACGCACTCTTCATTGTCTATGGCATACACCGTTCGCGCTCAACACTACAAGCTTGGTGCGAATGGAAGAAAACGGAAGCTGTACGCGTCACCTTCGATCTCTACTGGTTAGGGTTGGCCTATTTTGAGGCACGACTGAACAAACAAGATTACACCATAAATTATTAGTACAATATGAAGATATACACCCGCAGCGGCGATAAGGGCATGACGTCCTTGGCCAATGGCCACCGCGTGAAGAAATGTGACGACCGCGTAGAAGCCTACGGAACGCTCGACGAGCTTTGTTCCCACATCGGACTCCTGGCGGCTATGTGTCCCGAGGAACTACGGGAAAATCTCTACAATATTCAGCGCCGCATCTTTGCTATCAATGGCGCACTGGCACTCCTCAAAGAGCCGAAGGGATTGCCCACGGCCGAAACCATTGAAGCCATGGAACAACTCATCGACAGCGTGGACACATCGGAAGGCCGCTTCTGTGGTTTCGTCCTGCCGGGCGGAGCGATGCCCGCCGCCCAAGCCGACGTTTGCCGCACCGTATGCCGCCGTGCCGAACGTGCCATCTGGCGACTGGGCGAAGAGGCTCTGCCACACGAAACAATGGTATATATCAATCGCTTGTCCGACTTTTTCTTCCTATTTGCCAGATATTTAAATAAATTTATGGGTTCGGAGGAAATAAAATTATAAGATATTGTTTCTTTTCTTAGAAAAAGTCTATTTTTGCACGCCGTAAAATACGGGAAAAATAAATAACACATTAAAAACATACATAGATTATGTACTGGACGCTTGAATTGGCTTCAAAACTGGAGGATGCTCCATGGCCTGCAACAAAGGACGAATTGATCGACTATGCTATGCGCTCGGGCGCACCTATGGAGGTTGTCGAGAATCTCCAAGAATTGGAAGATGAAGGCGAGGTCTACGAAACCATCGAGGACGTATGGCCCGACTACCCTACAAAAGAGGACTTCCTCTTCAACGAGGACGAATATTAATGGCCTATGAGCTGAGCATCTCAGCTTAAATCGTTGAACACAAAGCGGAGCAGGAATTTCACAGCAAGATTCCTGCTTCGCTTTTTTTAGGGCAAAAAAGTTTTACAGAGTACGGTATGCAACTTATAAGTTGCATATTTCATCCTAAATATCTATATTTGCACCAGGAAACATATGATAGATGAAATTTGTAAGAGCTATAGCAGGATACAATCATCTTTGGGCTGTCAGAGATGAAGCAAAAGAAGCGGACGAGCTAACGATACTTTTCCGTAAGTGGAGCAATGCCAATTATTTGCTTGATTTCTTTCTTGCCCATATAGACGATCTACAAGGATTCTTCCATGTTGAGAAAATAAGTGATGCCATTAAAGACACGATGGAAGATGCAAGAGTCCTCGAACGCCTAATCTTAGACTTTCCATACACCGAACAGTTGGACGGACTTTTCCATCCATTAAGTCTGACAGATAACAGAATTCATGAATTGACGCGTGAGAAAGCGCGCCATTGGGACAGAGAACGACATGCAAGTTGGCTTCGGATATATGCCATAAGAATAGAACCAAATGTCTACATTATAACAGGTGGAGCCATAAAACTCACTGCAAAAATGCAAGACAGAGAACATACTCAAATAGAATTAGACAAGCTCAATGCTTGCCGAAACTATTTGCAGCAGAAAGGAGTCTTTGATAAAGATAGTTTCATAGATTGTTATGAGGAGGATTGATTATGAAAGAGAAAACATTAAAATTTCTTGAGAAAAATCTTAGTAGCGAACCTTCCACATTTGCAGAGGAAGCAAAGTGGAGGCAAGAGAATGAAGTGTGGCTTAAATGGTCGCAAGGCATCGCCATGAAGATTATTGATTATATGCAGGAACACAAACTCTCACGTGCAGACATCGCATCACGCCTTGGTTGTTCTCCGCAGTATGTCAGCAAGATATTGTCTGGTCACACAAACTTCTCATTCAAGAGTATAGCGGAGATAGAGAAGTGTCTCAATATTCGCATTATGGAAACTTCTTTCGCATGACAGAGTTGTTTGTATGAACCACTTGCCCATTTATGGTATTTCACCACGAAATAAAATGAGCGAAAAGGCTGACACAACTACATTATTACCTAAGACTTATATGCCTTGCTCCTCTTCAACGAGGATGAATATTAAAAGGACTGGCGCTGGTGCGCCTCCTGCCGAATCGCAAGGCAATGGCGAAAACTTACCGTCGTTGCCTTGCTTTTTCAAAATGCTTCTATCGAGCAGTGGCAAAAGCTTCTTGAGCTTCGCATTCCGCACCATCCGCTCCTCCCCGCACCAAAGCAACAAAACGATACATATACAATAAAGACCGTTTTTTTACGTTCTGATAATAAAATATGACGTCAACGACTCACATACGTTTCCTGCTCGCCGCATTGCTCTTACTGTGTGGCACTTCAGTTTATGCCCAGCAGGAACCAGCTTTCAGCCACTATTGGGACATGGAGCCGCAGTTCAATCCCGCTACGGCAGGCCGCTCGGACCAGCTCTCTATCAACGCGGCTTATATGACCCACCCTATGGGCTACGATGATGCAGGCGGTACGATGTATGCAGGAGCTGACATGGCTTTTCAAATAGGGAGAACGCGCCACGGTGTAGGTGCTACATTCCAGAACGATGAAATCGGTTTGTTCAGCCACAAACGGTTTGCACTCCAATATAGCTATCACTTCCGCCTCTTTGGTGGCGTGATGAGCCTCGGCGCAGAAGCTGATATGCTCGCAGAGAGTTTCAAAGGAAGTAAGGCGGACCTGGCCGATGGTGCTGGCTCCGACCCAGCCATCCCCACGTCTGACGTGACAGGTTCGAAACTCGATGCCTCAGCAGGTCTCTTCTTCCACCGCAAACAATGGTATGCCGGAATAGGTGTACAGCACCTCACCGCTCCCACCGTACTCTTGGGGGAACGCAACCAGATTACCTACAAACCGCTCTATAATTTCACGGCTGGATACAATATAAAAACGCGCAGTCCGTTACTAACTATAGTGCCTTCGGTAATGATGCGCTACGATGGAACGGATTTTCGTGCTGATTTCACGGGTCGCCTCGTCTACACACATGAGAACAAACGCCTCTACGCTGGTGCCACCTATGCTCCGCAGCACAGCGCCACGCTCTTCATTGGTGGAACATTCCACGGCATTGACATCAGCTACGCTTACGAAGCCAACACCTCTGGGATGGGACTTGGCGCGGGCAATCACGAACTACTCATCAGCTACCGTATGCCGCTCAATTTGCAGAAACGTGGTAAGAACCTACACAGAAGTGTTCGCTATTTGTAGACTACTTTAAGAATATAGAAAACAAACATGATACAAAAACTTTTTACAATACTCGCTTCCGCCTGCGTTGCCATGACGCTGGTTTCCTGTTTCGGCAGCAACAGAGCCATGAATAGCGGCGGAGAAGTAACAAGTTCACGCGGCACAACCGTGAGTGAGCCCACTCCCTACGGCATGGTAGAGATTAAGCGCGGTCACCTGCGTACGGGTATCGAAAAAAACGACACGCTCTGGGGCAAAGAGATTCCAGCGCGCGACATCTCTGTTGACGGCTTCTGGATGGACCAAACGGAAGTGACCAACTCCATGTACCGCCAGTTTGTCACATGGGTACGCGATTCCATCTTCCGCGAACGCCTCGCTGATCCCTCTTTTGGTGGTGATGACTCCTATAAAATCACAGAGAACAAGAATGGCGATCCTGTGAAGCCCCATCTCAACTGGGCAAAAGCTCTGCCCAAAAAGATGGACGAAGACCAGCAGCGAGCTTACGAGAGTCTCTACTTCACCAACCCCATTGATGGGACGAAGATGATCGACTTCCGCCAGCTCAACTACCGCTATGAAATCTACGACTACGAAAAGGCAGCACTCCGCAAGTACCGCCTCAACCCCGAAGAACGCGATCTGAACACCGACCACACCGTTGACCCAGACGAGGTAGTAATGATCAGCAAGGACACGGCCTATGTGGACGAGAACGGGAAAATTGTGCGCGAAACTATCGAGCGTCCATTGAGTGGCCCGTGGGACTTCCTCAACACTTATATAGTGAACGTATATCCCGACACAACTTGCTGGGTGAACGACTTTACGAACGCCAACAATGAGATTTACATGAAGAACTATTGGTCCTCACCGGCCTACAACGACTACCCTGTTGTTGGTGTGACGTGGGAACAAGCCAATGCGTTCTGTGCTTGGCGCACGCAATATCTCCTCAAAGGTCTTGGCCCTCAGGCACGCTACATTCAGCGCTATCGTCTGCCGACGGAAATCGAATGGGAATACGCTGCACGCGGTAAGGAACAGAATCCTTTCCCTTGGACGCCAGCCGAAGACGATAACAATACAAAAACAAACAAGAAAGGTTGCTACTACGCCAACTTTAAACCTGATGAGGGCGACTATACCGATGATGGTAATCTCGTGACAAGCCAGGTGGGCACTTATGGTGCCAACTCCAACGGCTTGTTCGACATGGCGGGCAATGTGGCCGAATGGACAAGCACAACCTACACCAGTGCGGGCGTAAAAGCCATGGCCGACATCAACCCTGAGCTGTCTTACAATGCCGCAAAGGAAGACCCCTACGCCCTTAAGCGCAAGAGCGTTCGTGGCGGTTCATGGAAAGACCCCTTGAGCCTGATTCGCTCCGCATGGCGCACCTACGAATATCAGAACCACCCGCGCTCCTTCATAGGCTTCCGCTGCGTTCGCAGTTTGGCAGGCACTCGCACGGGTAAACTTCCCCGAGTTGGAAAGAAAAACTAAGGTGGTGATCTCCTACCATCTACCTACACATACGATAATTTAGTACAGCAAAACAATGTCTAAAATAAATTTCATCATCCGCCTGCAACACTGGATGGACAGTGTTCCCGGTCAGACATTCCTCAACTACGCATATAGCTGGGGCGCTTCCATCGTTATCCTTGGTGCGCTCTTCAAACTGACCCACCTTCCGGGCGGCAACATGATGTTGTTCGTCGGTATGGGCACAGAGGTCGTCGTGTTCTTCTTGAGCGCCTTCGACCGTCCTTTCGACAAACAAGAGATTGGTAAAGAACTCCCCAAGAACTACCTCACCGACGAAGAGATTGAAGCACGGATGAATGAGGACGAAGAGGAGGAAGAGGCTCCCGAAACCTCCACTTCAACAGAAACCATTACTCCGACAACAGTGCAACCAGCAACCGCCTATCAGCCTGCAGCAGCTTTTGCTCAACCCGCAAGTGCTCCAGTTCAGCAAGTAGCTGTGGCCACTCAGTCGCAAGCTGGCAATGCTCCCACCGAAGGCATTAGCATTCCGCACGATGCAGATGCAGAACAGTTGGCAAGCATCATCCGTTTGGCCAATGATGAATTGCTCCACCGCGCGCAAGCTGTGCTCTCTCCCGAAATGGAGGAAGCCACAAAAGTGTATATTGACAAACTCAACACGCTCAACGAAACATTGGCGAGAGTGGACGAACAGAATCTCAAACTCACCCGCGACAGCGAAGAGATGGAGAACCTCAACCGCACTCTTACAGGCATCAACAAGGTTTATGAGCTACACCTCAAGAGCATCTCTCTGCAAGTGGGCACGATTGACGACATCAACAATCAAACCAAAATCTTGGCGGAGCAAATCCAACGCCTCAACCAAGTGTATGGTCGCATGATTGACGCCCTCACCGTCAACGTTGTGCGCAACGGAGGCAGTGTAGACCAAGCCCCGCAGCAATAATCGCATTAGCACATTCCCCCATTAGCACATTAGCATATTCTCATTCTGCATTAGCACATTAAAAAGCGGCCCTCGCTGCTCCTCATTAGCACATTCCCTCATTAGCACATTAGCACATTAAAAAAAGCGGCATTAGCCGCTCCGCATTAGCACATTATTATAATGTCCAGCACTATCAAAAAAAGACCGGTTTCCCCACGTCAGAAGATGATCAACCTGATGTATGTCCTCCTCTTGGCCATGCTCGCATTGAACGTCTCCTCCGACGTGCTCAAAGGTTTCCGCCTCGTAGGCGACAGCCTGCAGCGCACCACAACCAACGCCGACAAGGAAAACCGCGACATATACGACGACTTCGCCGCTCAGATGAAGCTCAACCCCGAGAAGATTAAGCCCTGGTACGACAAAGCACTCAGCGTGCGCAAGATGTCTGATGGACTCTACAACTTCGCCGAAAAAATGAAATGGGCCATCGCTCGAGAAGCCGACGGAGCTGAAGGAAAGCCCGACGCCCTTAGAAATCAAGAGGACTTGGAGGCCGCCAGCCGCGTTATGCTTGCGCCAGTCAATGGGAAAGGTAAGCAACTTTTCGAGGGCATCAATGCCTACCGCGACTTCATCCTACAATTCATCACCGACCAGCGCCAACGCGCCATTATCTCCTCCGACCTCAGCACCGCGGTACCCAAAAACGACAACACGCTATTGGGCAAAAACTGGCAGCAGTATATGTTCGAGGACATGCCCGCTATAGCCGCCATCACGATGCTCTCAAAGCTCCAGAGCGATATTCGAAAGGCCGAGAATCAAGTGCTCCACACGCTCCGCGCCAATATCGACCTCAAAGACATTCGTGTAAACGAACTCAACGCTTATGTAGCAGCAGAGCGCACCACGCTCATGCCTGGTGAAGTCTTCAACAGCAAAATTTTCATGGCTGCTGTCGATACGACACAACGCCCGCAGATTTTCGTCAACGGGCGACAGATAAGCTCCTCTGGCTCTTATAGCTTCACCGCTGGAGCACCCGGCGAGTATAGCTTCTCCGGCTACATCCTCATGCCCAATGCCGCGGGCGACATCATACGCCGCAACTTCACCCAGAAGTACAACGTCATTGCGCCCCCCTCCGGAGCCACCGTAGCGGCCGACTTGATGAACGTGCTCTACGCCGGATTCAACAACCCCGTTAGCGTAAGTGCCAGCGGCATTAGTAGCGACAAGGTCCACTTGAGCATGAAGGGCGGTAGCCTCACGGCACAAGGCAAGGGCAAGTACATAGCACGCCCCGCCGCTGTGGGACAGGACGTCACCTTCACTGTGACGGGCGAGGTCAACGGCAAGCAAACCACCATGGGTTCTTACACCTTCAAAGTGCGCCGCCTACCCGACCCCACCGCCTATCTCGCCTTGGGCGACACCCGCTTCAAAGGCGGTCGCCTTACGAAAGGCGCCATCCTCAACGCTGGAGGCCTCAATGCAGCTATCGACGATGGACTGCTCGATATCGAATTCCGCGTGCAGAGCTTCGAATGCGTCTTCGCAGGCCGTATGGGCGAACTTCGCGTAGAACGCTCCGCAGGCTCACGCTTCTCCGAGAATCAGCGTGAACTCATGCGCCAGTTGCGCAACGGCAGTCGCTTCTACATTCGCGGCGTGGTTGCTACCGGCCCCGATGGCACCACGCGCACACTTCCGCAAGCACTGGAAGTCATCATCAACTAACTCTCCGAAAACATAAGTATATGAAACGAATCATATTGTTCATCGCCGTCCTGATGGGGCTCACTGCCTCCGCTCAGCCTCCCAAGCGTCAGGCTGAAGCAGCCGCCCAGCAGCAACAGCGCACCCAGAACGCTCCGCGCGGCGTGTCCTATCGCGACTTCCCCGTGGCTGCTGAAATGCCCACCGACGTTAGTTGGCGCCGCGACATCTATCGCCGCCTCAACCTCAAGCAGGACAGAAACGCTTCGCTCTACTATCCCATCACGCCGCAGGAAGGACGCGTCAATCTCTTCACGTATCTGATGAAGCTCATCTTGCGCCAACAAGTGACGGCTTATGCTTACAACGTAGCAACGGGAAATGAGGACTTCAGCCGTTCCAACGCCATCTCGGCAAAGAAAATTATGGACGATCACTCCATATACTATACCGTGACGGATGGACGGATGCGCGTGGACGATGCCGATCTCTCGCTAACCGATGTGACACGCTACTACATCAAGGAGAGCGTCTACTACGACCAACACACCGCCACTTTCCACACGCAAGTGACAGCGCTTTGCCCCGTCCTCGTGCGCGGCGATGCCGACTTCGGCGGCGAGGAAACGGAATATCCACTTTTCTGGGTGAAATACAGCGATGCAGCCCCTTATTTGGGCAAACTGATGCTCATGGAGAGTTCGCTGAACAATGCCTCCACCATTTCCGCCGACGACTATTTCACGATGAACCGCTATGCGGGCGACATCTATAAAGTGGTGAATCTCCAAGACCGACTTTTGGCCGAAACAGCCCGCACGGATACCGCTCTGAAAGCTGCTCAGAACAAAATCGAGCAGGAACTCACGGCTTTCCACAACCATGTATGGGCTGGCGACAGCGTGAAGCAAGACACTACCCAAACTGACTCCCTCGCCACCGAAGCCACAAAGCCAACATCTGGCCGCCGCGGCCTTCTCTCTCGCAGCTCTTCTGGCACCAGCCACCGCAGCTCCAACGTGAGCCGCCGCACCCCGCGCCGCACAGCAGGTCCGTCCACTGGCAACGCCACCTTCTCCGTTCGCCGCGAACGCCACTAAAATAATAGCAAGCAAGGAGACTCCGCGTCTCTTAAAAATATACCTCCCGATAGCCCACGCCATCGGGAGTTTTTTTGAAAGCGTGGAGGGGGTAACTCAGACGTGCAGAAGCGGGCAGAGGTAGGCTGCTGTGCGACACCGCCGGTGTCGGAGAATTGCGCTGTCGTCTGTCCACGGGTTCGCCCTTCGGGCGTCACCCGCGGTTAAGCATGGGGTGTCCCCGCCGGGGACAGTGGGTGATAACGTAGAGAGAGTTAGTGCGTAGAGACTCCCTTCTGTCACTACTAAACTAAAGGTTTGAGAACAAATACTTTTCTTTATACTCGATACCTGATTGAAGTAGCATCTCTCGTATTTCATCTGACAACGAACAATGCTTATGATGATCTTTTTGATTCTTGATATAGTTAACTATTTTATCTTTCTCATGCTCACCATACGTCACACCAAAGTAACCTTCTGACCACTTTGAAAAATGAGGGAATAAGTCATGGTGTGACAGCAGATAGTTGTGTGTAGCAATTTTCAAACTACGCATAAAATCAGACAAAGATACAGAAGCCGGAATCTCAAGAAACATGTGGATATGATCTGGCATGCCATTGATACGATAGAGAACACCTTTCTTTCCACGTACATACCCCCAAATAAAGCGATATAAATCATTTTCATGTTCTGGAGTAAGAACTCTCTCACTATTATATGGACGTATGACGATATGAAAAAGTAGACGAGTATAGCTCATAGTTTTAGGATTTGCACAAGAATATTATGATTGCAGACAAATATTATACAATCTTTTTTCTTTTATAAAAGAATAGGAATTAGAAGAAATAAGCAGAGAATAGCCACTCCCGCCTTTGGTTCGGCCGCAGCAGCACAGAATAACGCCCTCATCCGCATCCATACAAAGCCGCCTCCGGCGGAGGCGCACTATGCTTAACCGCGGGTGATACCCGAGCAAAGCGAGGGGGAAC
>NZ_CAUTBW010000015.1:0-51169 GCF_963536905.1 uncultured Alloprevotella sp.
ATTCACTACAAATATAAGAACTTTGGAGCTTACACACTTTTTTAGGACAGTATCACAAAATCTCTGGAACAAATATTCTTGCGCAATCGTATTATCGGTACTCGTGCTAATTTACTGTGGCGTCTCAATAAATGCTATCAGGAAATGGGATCTAATGCCATGACGGTTGTCAATCATATTGAATGGATGAAAAACCGAAATGATTGGTGGGGATATTGGAATAATGAAGAGCTTGCTCGTTGCCTCAATATGGGGATGAATCATCAAACCGCAAAGTTTCTCTTATGGAAATACGAAAACTATCTGATAGCCAGCGGAAAGTCTGGTTATAGTCCTGTCAGATATGACAGCATTGAGACTCCACACCTCGAGCACATCGCACCACAAACCGAAAACAAAGAAGCTGATAATGGTTATTGCCCTTATGATGAAGACTTCTATAACCGATATTTGGAGTGTTTGGGCAACTACTTACTGCTGTCTGGTAGTCATAATACGTCGTTAAGCAATGGTAGATTTCAGATAAAGCGTGATAGTTATACATACTTACAACAGCAGTTGGAAGTTCAGCGAATGACGGAGCAAGACCAACTTTGGGACAAAGAAAAAATTCGTCAGCGTCACACAAAGATCGTTGATTACTTAATGCAAATACTTTAAAAAAATATTTTTATGAGTGATAAATTAGAAAAGGCCATAGAGTGGTGCATCTTTCAAAGTCGATGGCTTCAAGTTCCTGTGTATCTTGGAATGTGCGTAGTTATGGGAATGTACTCTTTCGTTTTTTGTAAAGAAGTTGTACATAGCTTGATACATATAGGGACGTTCACAGAAGAAACCATCCTGATGTTGGCTATAGGTATGGTGGATGTTTCTATGGTTTTGAATTTAATCATCGTCTGCGTAATTGGAGGATACTGGTCGTTTGTCAGCAGATTGGAGATTATTGAGAAGGATAAGGACAATAATCAGTTCGGTTATCTTGGAAAGATAAATCCAAATGCATTAAAGCACAAGCTGATGATATCGCTCATTAGTATTTCTGCCGTCCATTTGTTGGAAACATTTGTAGCCGAGAATATTGACACACAACACACGATTATGCAAATCAGTATTCATGTCGTATTCGTTTTGTCTGCTTTGGGTATTACATACATGGATAAAATAGGGCATGCAGAACATTAAATAACGGATAGAGAGGAATGTTCGGGCGAAAGAAAAAGTAAACGTTTATAGCTACATTTCTGCCATTCGTTTTATCTCATTTCTTCTCCATGGGTCAATCCGTATCCTTTGAACTCTTCAGGTCGGTAATTTTACCACAACTTTGTGTACTGATTTTTATTCCATTCTGCAATATTAGGCAAACTAAAAGGGATAGTTACTATCGTGTAACTATCCCTTGCTTTTATCTTTCTTCGCTATGAAGCGATGGGGTTGGCTTACATCATGCCGCCCATGCCGGGAGCGGGCATTGCGGGAGCAGGATTTTCCTCCTTCTTGTCGCAGATGACACACTCGGTGGTGAGGAACATACCAGCAACAGAAGCTGCGTTTTCAAGTGCAACGCGAGCCACCTTTGCAGGGTCAACAACACCAGCAGCGCGGAGGTCTTCGTACTTCTCGGTCTTGGCGTTGTAGCCATAGTTGCCCTCGCCCTCGCGAACGTTGTTTACAACCACAGCACCCTCGATGCCAGCATTATAGCAAATCTGGCGGAGCGGTTCTTCAATGGCGCGGCGGATGATAGCGATACCCGTCTGTTCGTCCTGGTTGTCGCCTTTCAGATCGTCGAGAGCCTTCTGTGCGCGGATGTAGCTTACGCCACCACCCGTCACGATGCCTTCCTCGATAGCTGCACGCGTAGCGCAGAGAGCATCGTCGCAGCGGTCTTTCTTCTCCTTCTGTTCAGTTTCAGAAGCAGCACCCACTTCGAGCACGCAAACGCCACCGCTCAGTTTTGCAAGGCGTTCCTGGAGTTTCTCCTTGTCGTAAGAAGATGTGCTGTTTGCAATCTCGTTCTTGATTTGGTTGATACGATCCTGAATCAGGTTCTTCTGACCTGCACCGTTCACGATGGTCGTGTTCTCCTTAGAGATGGTCACCTTATCGGCAGAACCGAGCATTTCGAGCGTAGTCTGTTCGAGCTTCAAGCCCTTCTCTTCGCTCACAACAACGCCACCCGTCAGCACTGCGATGTCTTCCAGCATGGCCTTGCGGCGATCACCGAAGCCAGGAGCTTTCACAGCGCAAATCTTCAAGCTACCACGCAGGCGGTTTACTACGAGCGTAGTCAGCGCCTCGCTGTCCACATCCTCAGCAATGACGAGGAGAGGACGGCCGCTTTGTGCTGCTGGTTCGAGCACGGGGAGGAAATCCTTCAAGTTAGAAATCTTCTTATCGTAGATGAGAATGTACGGCTTCTCCATGTCGCACTGCATCTTTTCAGAATCGGTCACGAAGTAGGGAGAGAGGTAACCGCGGTCGAACTGCATACCTTCCACAGTCTTGAGCACCGTGTCGCGACCCTTTGCGTCCTCAATGGTGATAACACCATTCACGCTGACAGCGCGCATACCATCGGCAATGAGCTTACCAATTTCAGCATCGTTGTTAGCAGAGATGCTTGCCACTTGCTCAATCTTCTCGTAGCTTTCGCCCACTTGTTCAGCCTGTGCCTTAATGCCTTCTACCACTTTTGCCACAGCCTTGTCCATACCGCGCTTCAGGTCGAGCGGGTTAGCACCAGCTGCCACATTTCTCATACCCTCTGTCAGGATGGCCTGCGTCAGGACGGTAGCAGTCGTAGTACCATCACCGGCATCGTCGCCCGTCTTGCTCGCAACGCTCTTCACGAGCTGTGCGCCAGCATTCTCGAAACTATCTTCCAGTTCGATTTCTTTTGCCACTGTAACGCCATCTTTCGTGATGCGCGGAGCACCGAATTTTTTGTCGATCACCACATTGCGACCTTTAGGGCCGAGGGTCACTTTCACTGCGTTTGCCAAAGCGTTGGCACCTTCGCGGAGCGCTTCGCGCGCATCCACATTGTATCTGATATCTTTTGCCATGATAAATCTTTATTTTGAAATGTATAATGTTAGTTCTTGAAAACGATTATTTCACTACTGCCAAAACGTCACTCTGACGCATGATGAGGAAATTTTCGCCGTCCAGTTCCACTTCTGTACCGCTATATTTTCCATAGAGTACCTTATCGCCCACTTTCAGAACCATTTCCTCGTCTTTTGTGCCTTGCCCAACGGCCAGCACCTTACCTTCGATGGGACGTTCTTTCTTTGCGGTGTCGGGGATGATAATGCCACCTGCTGTTTTCTCTTCAGCCTCTTGTGGCTGCACCAGAACTCTGTCTGCTAATGGTTGAATGTTCATAATACTTGTATTTTAGTTTTGATTATTTACGTATTTGTTTGTGACAAAGCCTTTATACTAAAAGCGTGCCAAAAGTAGAAAAAAGAAGATGGATTTAGGAGGAACGAGAAAAAAGCTATGTTGCGTACCATCAGAAAGGCAGTGTTCGGTCGTAAAAAACTCTGAGTCGCAGCTCCTTTATCCCTGCAGCTGGATTTTCGTATGGTAACTCACGCCTCTGGGGACAGTGGGCAAAAACTGTTGCTTCTATTTTGATTCCTACCCGTAAAAAAATGATATTTGTTGTCACAGCATTGTCATGTTGTTGTAGCGCGTTCAATTCTTACTTTTTCAGTTTGTTATGCTCAAACGATTCTCGCAGTTCTGGGATTAGTGTACAAATATTTGAAATACATTTCAGATAGTCTACTTTTGCTTCATTTGATTTCACTATTCCCTTCACTTTTTGACATACTGATACACAACGGAAATGGAAAACTCCTCTGATATTTGGAATTGTTGACGGACAATTGTATATTTGCAGAAAACAGAAGGCAAGAATATGACACAGATTTTGGTAACACTTGACGAAGACTCTACCGCACAGAGCATACGACGCGCAATAAGCATGCTTCGTGGCGTGGCTTCCACTTCTATCTATAAAGGAGAGGAGCAGGCACGCAAGGCGTACGTGAAGAAAACACTGACACGCGCCGTTGACGAATTGAAGACAGCGAAGGAAAAAGACACGAAAATGCAGACGGCTGAAGATTTCATCAAGGAACTTGAAGAAGGCGTATGACTGTGGAGATTTATCTTGGCGAGGAGTTTAAGCGACAGTTCAAGCGATTGGCGAAGAAATACCATTCGCTCACGAACGACTTCAAGGTTTTTATGCGAGCCATGGAAACTGACCCTATGCAAGGGGTAGACCTTGGCAATGGCATGCGCAAGGTGAGGATGGCTATTGCATCGAAAGGCAAAGGCAAGAGTAGCGGTGCAAGAGTGATAACCTATCATGTGGTTCTTACGCACGAGCATATTGAAGTCAATCTGCTCACCATTTATGACAAGAGCGAACTCGCCAATGTTTCTGATAGCTATCTCAAGAGTTTGCTGACCGAGCTGCTCTGACCTCAGAACTTTTTATATAAGAATAAGACTAACTGGATTACATTTTGGTAGGAAGATGAGTCTAATCCAAATTTCAATAGCAATTGTAGGGATAGCGGAAGTATGCGAGAGTATTTAATGTTATCCCGAATTGGGGGTATTATCACTCCTACCAAGAAAAACTTATTTTTGTTGTCACCTTGTTGTCACGCTCTCAATCCATATTTTTTTCAGTTAGTTATGCTCAAAGTGTGACAACGTGACGACATGACAACGAAAAAATAAACAGTGGAGAGGAGTATGTTTCCTCTTAATTGCCTCCTTATTGTGTCAGCTGACGCAATAAGGAAGCCAGCCGACACAATAAGGCTATCAGCTGACAACCTTATTGTATTTTTAGGCGCCTTTAAGTGGCATGAAATCAAGTCTTTAACTTTTGTGTGTGGGTCCTGTGGAATCGAAAGCGGATGATTCCTTGGCTCTTTTTTGCTACTATCAATCACTCTTTTTCCTTCTGTCTTCCTTCCTCGCTACTCTCTATGGAACGGCAGAAAAACCTTTTGGAGGAAAAGAATAAACGTCCTGTTTTTCGGAAAATGTTAGGGAAGTGAAGAAAGGGGGTAGTGTGCAGATAGTCTTTATTCCTTTGTCTGTGTAGCGTTTTTTTCTTGTCTGATTTATGCTTATTTTTGCAAATAATAAAATTGAATACGATATGGACAATAGAATGAAAGATTACCTTCCGCCTATGGATACAGAAAAGCTCAATGCGCTTTTCGAGATAGAAAATGCCTTCAAAGCTGGTAAACTGTCGGCTGCCGAAGCCCAACAGCAGATCAAAGAACGTGTGGGAAAAGTTAGTGCCTATCATGTGGCCTACATAGAACAAACGATGACGGAAGAAAGCAGCGATGAATGTATCCGCGAGGATGTGCATTCCGTGATAGATATGCTGGGCGATGCCATCGACAATAGTTTGCCCAATCTTCCAGCCGACCACCCCATTATGCACTATCTCAAAGAGAACGAAGAGATGAAGCGTTTGCTCTTGGCGGTGGAGGATTTGGTGCAATATCCCATGATTAAAAACCAATGGTTAGAACTCTACGAGAAAATCAGTCAATACCCCTTACACTACAAGCGCAAGCAAAATCAGCTCTACCCCGTGCTTGAGCAGAAAGGTTTTACCCGTCCCACTACTACGATGTGGACTTTCGATGACATGGTGCGCGATGAAATCAGAGAAGCCGAACGCCTGTTGCGCGAGGATAACGAAGATGCTTTCATCAAGCAGCAAGAACGCGTGCTGCTATATGCGCGCGATTTGATGCAGAAGGAAGAATTCATCCTCTATCCCACATCCCTCGCGCTCATCAGTGCCGAAGAATTTGAAGACATGAAGAGTGGCGATCAGGAAATCGGCTTTGCCTTTTTCGAGGTGGAGCATACCGCTGCCGAAGTGAAGCCGCAAGCTGCCCCCGCTGCTCACAACGATTTTGCCAATGACCTGCAAGCCCTGCTCGCTAAGTATGGCTATGCTGACAAAGGCAACAACATCCTGGACGTTGCAACGGGAAAACTCACCCTGGAACAGGTGAATCTGATCTACAAGCACCTGCCCATCGACATCTCCTTTGTAGACGAGAACGAACTCGTTTGTTTCTATTCCGACACCGACCACCGCATTTTCCCGCGTAGTAAGAACGTCATCGGGCGCGAAGTGATGAATTGCCATCCGCGCAAGAGTGCCCACATCGTTCGCGAAGTGATCGACAAACTCAGAAGTGGTGAGCAGGACAAGGCCGAATTCTGGATCAATAAGCCAGGATTGTTCATCTATATTATATATGTGGCTGTGCGCGACAAGGAGGGCAACTTCCGCGGTGTACTCGAAATGATGCAGGATTGCACACACATCCGCGCTTTGGAAGGTTCGCAAACGCTGCTCACCTGGAGCAATGGCGATGCCCCAGCAGTTGCCGAAGCACCCACCCAAGCAGAGACGGAACAAACCGAAGTTGCCGAAACCCAAGCCGTGACGGAGATCACGCCACAAACGCGCCTGAAAGATCTCCTTGCGCAATATCCCGCGCTCAAAAGTCGTTTGCCCGAATTGGATTCCAAATTCAAAATGCTCAATACGCCGCTTGGTCGGCTCATGATAGGAAAAGTGGACATACAAGCCATGAGCGACCGCACAGGTATGCCGCTCGAACAGCTCATCGAAGGAATAAAGAAACTCATTCGCTGATTTCTTGTAAGAATTATATTGTAAAACTTCTTCCGCCTATGGACGTGCCTCCCCGCATCTCCATAGGCGTTTTTCTGCTTCCCAGATAGAGCCAGCACGACAAAACTTCTTTTGGTAGGCTGCCTCGATGGGACATCGTCCAACTCAGTGGCTCATATCGGTTCCAAGGTGCTAATCTGCGGCGGGTATACTTTCCTATTTTGTAGTTTTATGCTATCTTCGCCGAAAATGACAAAACAGAAAGATATGACAACAATACAAATTCCTTCGCTGGAGAAAATGCCGCAAGCAGTTGAGCAGTTTATCGCCGCTATGGCAGATCGAAAAGTCTTTGCCTTTTATGGAAAAATGGGGGCAGGGAAGACCACGTTTATCAAAGAACTCTGCAACGCGCTCGGCACGGACGACGAGGTGAATTCTCCCACCTTTGCCATCGTCAATGAATATGCCACGCCGCAAGGTCCTATCTTCCATTTCGATTTCTATCGCATCAAGAAAGAAGAAGAGGTCTACGACATCGGTTATGAGGACTATGTTTATTCGGGTAACCTCTGTTTCATGGAATGGCCCGAACTCATCGAAGATATGCTCCCCGAAGATGCCGTGCGCGTCAATATCGTGGAAAACGAGGACGGCACTCGCACGCTGACAATGGACGACCCGCAATAATCTCGCACATATCCCTCAAAGTAACGCATAAACATGAAAACACTTTCCGCCTTTTTCCTGGCCCTACTCATTGGTCTCCCAACCAGTGCGCAGAATTTCCGCCAACTGCGCGACGTGAAGGTGAACGAAACCTCCCTCGACCTTTCTAAAACCAACTGCACGGTGATTCCCCGCAACGCCATGCACTCGCGCTATCGGCTGCGGTCGCTCGTTTTGCCGTTGCAGCTCGACTCCGTGGGTAGTCAAGCCTTCTTTGCCTGCAAGGGCATCGGCGGGCGCTTGCGTTTCCCCGCCACTACCCGCGTGGTAGAGGCTTCAGCGTTCAACGGTTGCAGCAAATTGCGCGAACTCTCCTTTGAGGGAACTACGCGCCTCGCTCCTTTTGCCTTTGCCAATTGCAGCGGGCTCCGCACTGTGCGCCTCTCGGCCCTTGTGCCACCCATTTGCGCCGACAATGCCTTCGACGGTATCGACCTCCGCCGCGTGGAACTCATTGTTCCGGAGCGGGCTCGCAAGGACTACCGCCGCGCACCAGGCTGGCGACATTTCTTTGGCAAAAAGGAAAAGGCAAACGTGTGCCGTCCCGAGGAGATTCTCGTCCCCAAACCGCTCACGCTGGAGGTGTTTCCCGAAGAAACCTTTGAGGAAGCAACGGTGAGCAGCGGCAAGCGGAAACGCATCCGCCATCGTCCCCTCCGTTGGGCCGATGTGATTGGCGTGGAAGCCCCTCAAGAATTGAACAACGAGAAGTTGCAAGCCGAGCGCATACTCACAGAGCGCACGGCCTATATGAAAGTGCGTCGCAAAACAGGTCCGACCATTCAGCTCCAACTCGATGCCTCTCTCCCCAATGATGAAGCCTACACTTTAGACATTTCCAAAAAAGGCGTAGTGCTCAAAGGCAAGACAGCCGCCGGTGTGTTCCGCGGACTGATGACGCTCGAACAGCTCTGCATCGGTAACGGCTCAGGGGCGCGCTCTGAGAAAATCCCCGCCTTGCACATTGCCGACCAACCACGCACGCAGATCCGCGAATTGATGGTCGACCCCGTGCGCCATTTCATTCCCTTTGCCGACTTGAAGGCCTTTGTCGTGGAAATGGCGCGCTATAAATACAATGCGCTGCACCTCCATTTGGTGGACGATCAAGGTTGGCGCATCGAAATCAAGAAGTATCCGCAGCTCACGCAGAAAGCCTCCGACCGCGTGGGCATGGACGATATGCCCGAGCGCATCAGTGGTTTCTACACCCAAGCGCAGATGCGCGAATTGGTTCGCTTTGCCGCGCAGTATCACGTCATGATTATTCCCGAGATAGAACTACCGGGGCATGAGGTGGCTGCCGTCCATTGTTTTCCGCAACTGTCGTGTGCCAAGAAGCCCGTACCCATTCGCTTGACGTGTGGCGTGAGCAACGAATTGCTCTGCCCCGCCGAACCCTTCGTCTATGAGTTTCTCGACAATGTCCTTACGGAGTTGGCCGATGTATTTCCAGCTCCCTATGTTCATTTGGGAGGCGACGAAGCCGGTCAGCCACCTTTGGGTGCATGGAGCGATTGCCCCGCTTGTCAGGAGTTGAAACGCAAGGAAGGATTTACGGAAAACTGGCAGTTGCAGCAGTATCTTTTCGACCGCGTCATCGACCGCCTCAAGGCGCTGAAGAAGACGCCGATGTATTGGTACGAGCAAGAATTCAAAACGATACAACCAGGTTGCGTTGTCTATGCTTGGCGCCATGGTCTGACAAAGACGGCCATTGATGCAGCCGTGCGCAACAAAGCTCAAATCATGCTCTGCCCTGGCGAGCACTGCTATCTCGACTATCCGCAGCAGCGCGGCGATATGCCGGAGGTGAACTGGGGAATGCCCGTCACAACGCTTCAGCAGACTTACCGCCTCGATCCTGCGTGGGGACAGGACAGCACCTTTGTGCATCAGAATCTGCTCGGCGTTAGTGGCACACTTTGGAGCGAATGTATCAACTCCACGGAACGTCTCTACTATCAGGCCTTCCCCCGCGCCGCCGCCTTGGCCGAAGCCGGTTGGAGCTATCCATCGCGCCGCAACTACACCGATTTCCTCCGCCGCCTCCGTCCGCTCACCGACGACCAGCAGCGTCGCGGAATCGCCGTAAATCTGTCGGAAGGACTGACAAAAAAATAAAGCTGAATAGGGCGTTTTTTAATACAACAATAGCCGCAGTAATTTTATTTACTGCGGCTATTATTATGTGTGTATGTGTCAGCGTTAGAGCTTTGTTCCTACGCGGGCATAAGCTTTGAGTTCTACATCGAAGCGGAGCATGGAGTAGGCCGGAATACCGGAGCTACCGAGCAGGTTGTTAGATCCATACGCCAAATCACTGGGGATATAGATGCGCCAGCGGTCGCCGATGTGCATGTGTTGCAGAGCCGTTTGCATACCCGATATTTGGGCGCTCACGAGGAAGTGGCGCGGAGCTGAATGGGTTGTGCTGAAAATGTCCTCTTCATTGATTGTCTGACCAGAATGGTCGATGAGTTTCCCCGTGGGATAGCTGGCCGAAGGGATGAGGCGCACCATATAGTTCATACTGACGGAGTCGGTATAGAGTGGACATCCGCTGCCCATTCCCTGCTTCACAATCTCCACGCAGATAGAGTCGTTGATGGAAGCTTTTGTATTGTCCGTATAGCCGAAGTAGCGATAGATGCGATAGTTACAGTGGGCTTCCCAATCGGAGCCATACTGCGCCTTGGCCGTAGCGATGGCCGCTTTGGCTTGCTTCATGTGTTCGGCAAAGGCAGCTGTGTTCTGTCCTTTCCAGTTGTTGGCGAAATCGTCGTTTTCGGAATTGAGATGTTCCGAGCAAGAGGCGAAGGTCAGCACCAAGGCTGCTGCCGTCAGCAGGATTTTGAAAAGATTTTTCATAATGCTGATTGTCGAAGGAAATTACCTGTCCCACTCCTCATTGGCTGAGGAGCGGGACAGTGTTGTTATTACTGCAATTTTTTGAGGAGGCTAGTAATGGATACTTTGTCTTCGATGAGCGAACGAAGCTCGCTGATGGGCACACGCTCCTGCTGCATTGTGTCGCGATCGCGAAGCGTTACGCAGTTGTCAGTCAGCGTATCGTGGTCGATAGTGATACAGTACGGCGTACCGATAGCATCCTGTCGGCGATAGCGCTTACCGATGGTATCCTTTTCTTCATATTTGCAATTGAAGTGGAACTTCAGATCGTTCATGATCTCACGCGCCTTTTCGGGCAGACCGTCTTTCTTGATGAGTGGCAGTATGGCCAGCTTCACCGGAGCAAGGGCAGCGGGCAGTTTGAGCACTGTGCGCGTCTCGCCATTCTCGAGCTGCTCTTCCTGGTAGGAGTGGCACATCACCGAGAGGTACATACGGTCCACACCGATACTTGTTTCGATGACGTACGGCGTGTAACTTTCTTTCGTTTCAGGATCGAAGTATTTGATACTCTTTCCGCTGAATTTCTCGTGCTGTGTGAGGTCGTAGTTCGTACGGCTGTGGATACCCTCTACCTCTTTGAATCCGAACGGCATCTTAAACTCGATGTCGGTGGCTGCATTGGCGTAGAAAGCCAGCTTCTCATGGTCGTGGAAGCGATAGTTTTCAGCACCGAAGCCCAGAGCCTGGTGCCATTTCATACGCATCTCTTTCCAGTTTTTGAACCAGTCGATTTCAGTTCCGGGCTTCACGAAGAACTGCATCTCCATCTGTTCGAATTCGCGCATACGGAAGATGAACTGACGGGCAACGATCTCGTTGCGGAAAGCCTTACCGATTTGGGCGATACCAAAAGGAATTTTCATGCGGCCCGTTTTCTGCACGTTGAGGTAGTTGACAAAGATACCCTGTGCCGTTTCGGGGCGGAGGTAGATGTCGCTTGAACCATCAGCAGTAGAGCCCATAGATGTTTTGAACATCAAGTTGAACTGGCGTACATCGGTCCAGTTGCGCGTGCCGCTAATGGGGTCGACAATTTCCTCATCGAGGATGATTTGTTTGAGTGCTTGCAGGTCGGTGCCGTTCATAGCTTCTTTGTAGCGCTCTTCGAGGGCATCACGCTTTGCTTGGTACTCAAGCACGCGTTCGCTTGTTTCGCGATATTTCGCTTCGTCGAAGTTGTCGCCAAAACGTTTGCGTGCTTTGGCCACCTCTTTCTCTATCTTCTCATCGTATTTAGCAATTTGATCTTCAATGAGAACATCGGCGCGATAGCGTTTCTTTGAGTCGCGGTTGTCGATGAGGGGATCATTGAAAGCATCCACGTGACCGCTGGCTTTCCAGATAGTGGGGTGCATGAAGATGGCACTGTCGAGGCCCACAATGTTATCGTGGAGCAGCACCATGCTCTGCCACCAATACTGCTTGATGTTGTTTTTCAGTTCTACACCGTTCTGACCGTAGTCATATACAGCGCCGAGTCCGTCGTAGAGTTCGGAAGAAGGGAATACGAAGCCATATTCCTTACAATGAGATACTATTTTCTTGAAAACGTCTTCTTGTTGAGCCATGATAGCTATTTAATTGATTGATTATTGTGTGCAAAGATACCATAAGCCCCTCGGAAAGCAAAGCAATTAAAGATTTTTGTAGGTCTTTCGGATGAGGAGGCATAGAGAGGCGGCTCATTGTTTTGCCAGCATTTGATGCACAAAGAGTTTCACTTGTTCCCAATCGTAGTAGGGAGCAGTGTCGGAAGGGATAGGGATGCGAGTTTCGCGTTCGTTGAGCAACACCTTCACAAGTATGCGCGGATTTTTCCGTGAACGGTAGAACACGAGTTGCAAGTTAGCACCCAGCGGAAAAAGCTGATAGCTACGCCAATGCGTGGCCACTTCCTCCGAAGTGGGGGCTTGCAGCGAGCATCCGTTGAGATTGAGTGCTTCGCAGAGGCGCAGCAGATTCTCTTCATTGCCAAAGCAGAGCATTGCACTCGGCTGCTGACGCTCAAAGCTCTTTTGGACTTGTTGCTCGATGCGACTCATGAGCAGTTCTGTGGCCTCTTTGCCTGCATCGAAGCGCGGTGTTCGGGTATATTTTCGGAAGATGCTGTAATTATCGTCCCTCCAGTAGGCGTAGCATTCGTCCCGCGTGAAGATGCGGAAAAGGTCGAGGCGGCAATCCAAACTCTGGATGTTGGCTGCCAGCAAGAAGAGCTGTTGAAATAGAGAGCAGGCCTCGATGTGTTGGCGGATGTAAATCGTGTCGTTGAAAAGGCAACCCATCAGCCGATAGGGATTGACGGACGTCAGTTCCGTTGTGTGGGCACTGATGAGGCCTGAAAACCAACTGTGGCTGGCGATGTCGGTGGAGAATTGCAGGTGTGGGTTGAGTGCCAATAATTGTGCACATTGGCTCTGCATAGATTGCTGACAGTGGAGCGAAGGTGTTGATACCACCTCTATGGTTTTGGCGCGGCCGAATATCTCTTTGTGCCGATAGAACATGCGGCGCGCAATGCCCCGATGCTGTTCGATGCCAGCCCGCGTGATTTCTCCGTAGTGGCCTCGTGCCAAAGTGGCGAGCGAATCCACCTCTGCCAGCACCTCTCGGCCCAAGGCTGTCAGTTTTCCCGCTGCCTGAGCACGCTGCAAGATTTGGCGCGGCCGCTCATAGTCCGTTTTCTGCATCAAATAGCGCGAACCGTTGCGCGCAAAGAGTTGGAGCGCAATGGGAGTATAGCCGTGAGGTATAGGTGTGCTTTTCTCTTGGCGCGGTTCCTTGTAGACATATAAGCTCCCCGCCGCGCGATAGAGATCGGTGTAGATTTCCTGCCGTGCATCCGTAGCGGGTGTGTCGTGCCACGGCCACAGCAGGACAGAAAGCAAGGTTGTCAACAAGTTCAATAGCATCATGTTGCGCAAGATACGTGTTTATTTTCGTTAGGTCAAAACTTTTCCTAAAATAATTCCTATCTTGCGCTTTCAAAACTCCGACACATTGAAAATTCTATCTCTCTTTTTGTCCCTTTTCTCCCTCTGCGCCGTGGCTCAAACCGCGGTGCCAACGTTCCGTCCCGATAGTGCCCATCTGGGCGTGGCACTGGAAGTGATGCCCGGCCACGTGCTCAAAATCGACCCTTACGAGCGGATGTGGCTACATGAGAACAAGAATGTGAGCATAGGGGTGGCACTGAACTATCGCACGCGCCCCGAGGATGCCGACTCCTTTGCGGCAGACTACAACTACCCGACGTTCTCCGTTGGGTTGCTTTGGGGTAATTACCACAATGTGACGATGCACAAAGAAGCAGCACCCGATTGGGGACAGGCCGTACCTGTCGATTATGTGTCGCGGATGGGGCAGGTGTGGACGCTCTATGGCGGTTTCTTGCGCCCTTTGCTCCGCCGCCCCCATTGGGAGGTGGACTACGCCCTCAATTTTGGCGTTGGCATGGCTTCGCGTTTCTACAATCGGCATAATAATGTCGATAACGAACTCTTGGGGAGTCGCTGGAATATTTATTTCGGTGCTGGTCTTCGCGCTTCCTATTGGTTTTCGCCGCATTGGGCGATGCAGTTGGGCATGGAATTTCGCCACCACAGTAATGGTGCGCTCGATCGTCCCAATAAGGGGGAAAACTCAGTGGGGCCGAGTCTGACTCTCCTCTATTATCCTTCAGCTCCCGCAGAAGATCTCCGACCGCAACAGGCCGAGAGCGGAGCGCCGTCCTCCTTTGTGCGCCGCTTCTATTGGGGGGCGCAGTTGGGCATAGGTGGAAAATCTCTTTTAGAGGATTGGATTAAAACGCAGTATAACACGCCTCCGTCACACCCAGACTATCGCACAGGACATTTCCGTATCTATCCCACTTACAGTCTGCAAATCAATTTCATGTATCGCTATGCGCGGCGCTGGGCAAGTGGCCTGGGGCTCGATCTCAACTATGCGCAGGCGGCGCACCATATTGCCGCGCTCGACTGTGCAGCAGGTGTCCAGTTGCCCCATTCCCCGTGGTCGGTAGGCCTTGCTGCTCGCCATGAAGTTTTCTATCACAACCTCTCGTTAGCTATGTCTTTAGGCGTTTATCTCCACCGCCAAATGGGGCAGGAAGCCAAGTGGGAGGAAAAGCCTTACTATGAGCGCATCGGTCTGCGCTACCACTTCCCGCGCTGGAAGGGTTTCTATCTCGGCGGCGATGTGAAAGCCCATCTCACCAAGGCCGATTTCACAGAATTTGTTATAGGCATGGAATTTTGAAAATTCCATACAGAAGTATCCTACTTATTCTCCCGTTTGTGTGGCTTTTCTGTCCACGCTTTCAGTGCGACACCGTCGGTGTCGGAGGATGGTGCTGCTTACAGTCCACGGGTTCTCCCTCACTATCGTTCGGGTATCACCCGCGGTTACGCATGGTGCGCCTCCGCCGGAGGCGTGAGTTATTTTTGTCCACTATTTCTTTGCGATCTTCCCCCTTTTGTGTACCTATCACCTTTTATCGGAATGTTTTCACCCACTGTCCCCGGCGGGGACACCCCATGCTTAACCGCGGGTGATGCCCGAGCAGAGCGAGGGAGAACCCGTGGGTAAGTGATATAGAACTTTCCGACACTGGCGGTGTCGCACTGCATCCACGTTGCCGCTAACTCTTTCATTTGCTCCAGTGCTTTTTCTACACCCTTTCTGAAAGAGCAGAAATGCTGCGATAGAGCGCGGCGTAAATATCCTTATTGCGTTTGAAAATACAATAAGGGCGTCAGCTGACAGCCTTATTGTGTCAGCTGACGCAATAAGGATATTTTTTGCTTCAGTAAGTTGAGATGTTAGGTGTTTAGAATCAATGGTTTATGTGTGAGAGGCGTGAGGCTACTTTTGCTTCTGCCTGTTATAGGGGCATAGATCAATGGTGAGTTCCTTGTGTTGCTTATCTGATAGGTGCATATTTTTCAAGAGGTTTAATAGTTCCTCTTGGCGGGGTTGCCCTAAAGTCATACGATACCAAGTGAGCACATCGATGAGGCGTTGGTATTGTCATTGTTGCCTGATTGGTGGTAGGCGTCTCTCGTTTGCGTTTCGTTGGCAAAGAGTTATTCCGTAATGTTTTTGCAAAATCTCTTATTGCTTTATATGTTTTTGCAGGGTGGATACACCTGGAAACATCTTGTCGGCAAAAGCGTCTCGAATACGCCCAATACCCAGCTCCTCAAGTGCGACCGACTCCGAAGTCATCTTCAAAACTTGCAACACTCGAGCCTGTTCTTCTTTGTTGCTATGTATATATCCCAGTTTCATTTTGTTTCTCGTAGTAGTGTCTTAAAGGTGTCTACATTTACAGTAGCGGTAGTTAAGAGGCGATATGTAATTGCTATACTCAGCACTTACAGATGAAATGCTCAATTATTAACATCTTCGTTTTCTCTCTCTTCGGTTCTTGCAGGGACGTTAAGGCTCTACTCAAAGTAGAAGCAGAGGGAGACCATGTTGAAAGTGGCACGGTCAACGCTTTGTGTGAAGAGATATTGTGAAGAATCGGTCAGGTCAGGGCGATTCTTACGGAGAATATTGTTGAGGCCGAAGCTGAATTTTAGTTCGGGGATGAGCTTGAAGTAGGGGAGGTAGAGGTCGCAACCGAGACCTATTTCAAGGGTTGTGGTGTAGGGCGTGGAACGAAGCAGTGTTTGTTTGCCGCTCGTGAGGTCGTACATGGGAGCAATACCGGCAATCACGTAGGGGCGGTAGTTGTTGAAGCGGGGGCCGGACACCTTTAGGTCGATGGGCATTCCGATATAGCAGGACTTCATGTCTTGTGTCTTGGTTTCGCCATCGGCGATGTTGCGGAATTTGATGTGTTTCGAACCGAAATGGAGCCCCGGACTGAGGCGCAGGTTTAGCCAAGTGGCCAGTTTCCAATCACCCAAGATGCCCACGCTGAAGCCGAAGTTCTGCCCATCATTCTCCGCCGTCCATTGTGCTCCAGAATTGGGGTCGATGTGGCCACTATTTTGCAGTCTTATACCTTGATCGTGAACGCCAACGAAGAAACCGTAATGGAATTGGCGCTCATCGATGTAGGGCTTGTTCTGAATTTTGCGCTCTTGAGCGATGCCATTCATGGCGAACAGCATAGCGAGCAGTAGGCAATATATGTGTTTGAGTGGAGTCATATCTCTAAACTTAACGGCGGGTCGCGGTATTTATTGTGTATGCTCTGCCCTTCTAGAATGTGTAGTTTGAAACGCACTGTTCCTAATCAGAAAGGAACATGAGAAGAAGAACGGTATGCTTTTGTAGTGGCGCGATAAAAAAAGAACGGCTCCAAGTCCATATTCGACTTGAGCCGTTGAGTCTGTTGTTTTGTTGAAACAGAGGATTACTCGCCTGGAGCGATTGCGCCTGATGGGCAAACGTCTGCACAAGTACCGCAGTCAACACAAGAGTTAGGATCAATAGAGTAACGATCGCCTTCGGAAATTGCGCCGGAGGGACATTCGTCGATGCAAGTGCCGCATGCAACGCAGTCTTCGCTAATTACATAAGCCATAGTAGTAAAAATTAAAAATTTAAATTGTTGTTATGTTATGTTTCCAAAAGGAAATGGACTGCAAAGTTAGCGGTTCGCTCGAAACTCTCAAAACTTTTTCTGCTTTTTTATGAAAGAAAGGACGTATAGCTGTTTTCTGATGGTTGGAGCATGGGAGAATATGTTTTTTTTGCTTCTTCTACTTGTCGTTTTCATAGAAAGTGTTTGCGGACAAGGCGTTTTTAACTATTTTTGCGACTTGAATTCACATTCATATACATAAGGAATGTCATGACAGACCACCAAACACAAAAACTAAGGAGTATTGTGCAGACAATGTCGCCTATTTCTCTGGAGGAAATGTCCTCCATACGCCTCATGAAGCGTATGGATCAAAAGTTTGTTACCGATGCGAATACGCTGATATGCCTACTCGCGCTGCTCCATGAGGACTATTTCTGTCAGGAAGTGAAAGGGTTGCGCATCACCTCGTATCGCACTGTGTATTGGGACGAACTTACCGAGCATCTTCTCTATCATACTCACGAAACAGGCCGTTTACCACGCATGAAGGTAAGGGCACGAACGTATGTGGAATCGAAGCTGTCGTTTTTAGAAATAAAAAAGAAAAATAATCACGGTAAGACACGAAAGAAACGTATAGAAGTGCCCTCCATTCAGGCCGTTGCCGAAGAGGGAGTTGGGGAAGAATTTCTCAACGAACAAACGGGGCTTTCGTTTGCCAATCTCGCTCCGGCCGTGGGAAACCGCTTTCAGCGCATCACGCTGGTGAACCGTGCAAAGACGGAGCGTCTGACGATAGATTTTAACCTCCATTTCGACAATTTTGAAACGCAACGCCGAGCTGCTCTTGAGAACGTTGCCGTCATAGAACTCAAGCGCGATGGCCGCGTGGCTTCGCCCGTGCTCGACCACCTTCGCCTTTTGCGCATCAAGCCCAGCGGATTTAGCAAATACTGTATCGGTTCGGCACTTACCAACGATGCCTTGCGACAAAATCTCATCAAAGAAAAATTACATACTATTCAGCGCATCGCTATGCGAGGAGCTGAAGACAATCCAACGATATAAATTTAAAAAACATCATGATTCTCTTAACTAACATTTCTGAGCTTCTCACCCCTCTCGACCCTGAAGAAACTTTCGAAGGGCTTGAACTTCTCAAATTAAGCCTTAGCTTTGGCCTTAACTTCTTAATGGTATGGGTCATCTGCCATTTCCTCTATTATCCAAAAGGTCATCGCCGCGACTACTATTTCACGTTTATCCTTCTGAGTGTGGCCATCTTCATGATGATTTATCTGATGAATGGATCGCAGATGGAGATTGGTGCTGCATTGGGACTTTTCGCCGTATTCGGTATTTTGCGCTATCGCACAGAGAGTGTGCCCATTCGCGAGATGACCTATCTTTTCTATCTCGTTGCAATCTCCGTGGTGAATGGCTCCACGGACCACATGGACCTCTTGGAGAAACTCATGGCAAACGTAATCTTCCTCGGTGTGGTATGGGGGTCAGAGCGTTTTGCCTTGCAAAATAAAGTGGGATGCAAGTATGTGAAGTATGATAATATCAAACTCATCACCCCCGACAAAAGCGAAGAACTCAAGGCCGACTTAGAAAAGCGACTCGGCGTGAAGGTTCAGCGTGTGGAAGTGGGAGCTGTGGATTTCATCAAAGATATGACCATGCTCCGTGTCTATTATATCGACAATTCCGATCGCCTAAAGACCGTGGATCACATGACTAACCTCAAAGACGACAATGCGTTTGAATAAAACATTTATATTACTGGTAGCCACCATGCTGTCGCTGCCCGCTGCCGCCGATGATTTCGGCCTTTGGCCCGAAGTGGGCGTAGAGAAAAAGTTGGGGCGCTTCTCCGTTGAGGCTTCTGCTGGTATGCGCTTCGATGATGCTGTGAGCCGCCTCACGCGCACCGATTTGGGCGTAGGAGTGGACTATAAGCTCCTTAAGTTTCTGAAACTCGGTGTGGGGTATGATTTCATTCGCGATTATACTGGACCAGAGGAGGAAGTTCACTACAACAGTTCCAAAGGGATGAACGGCTACGACGTGAAGCAATCCTATTGGCGCACAAAGCATCGCTTCCATTTCGATGCTACAGGAAAATATCGTGTGGGGCGTTTCACCTTCTCTCTGCGCGAACGCTATCAGCTCACTCGTAACATGGCTGTCACGGTGACGGAGAACAAATACCGCGGCATAGTGTCCGATCCCGCCACCTATGAGGGAGCAACCTATCAAGGCTCTTTCAACGACAATGTCTATGCTTACAGAGAGAGCAAAGCAAAGGAAAAAGATGCTAAAACAAAGCATTTCTTGCGTTCACGCTTCGGAGTGTCGTACAACATAGCTCACTGTCCCATCACGCCTTTCACCTCCTTTGAGATTAGCAACAATTTGGCAAATGGCTTTTCTCTCGACAAACGCCGCTGGATTCTGGGCGCTGATTGGAAGGTGGCGCGCCAGCACTCTGTTTCGTTGGCTTATGTCTTCACCAATGGCGATGATGGCGACAATGATGCCAACTCCTTCGCCATCAATGTTGGCTATACTTTCAGTTTTTAAGATTCTATACTCTCGCTTATGCAACGTATTTTTACCCTCGCTGCCTTTTTGCTCCTCACGATGGGCGCAAAGGCACAAACTTATAGCTATCTGACGTTCCAGCATACAGATGGAACGCAGAAAAGCTTAACCGCCAATGGTTTGAAGATAACATTTTCTGGAAACACACTGACCGCCACCAGCATGGAAGGAACAACCACACTGGCTCTGACGGATCTCTCCAAGATGTTCTTCACCTCCGAAGTTTCTGGTGTTCTCAATCCCACAGATGGGCAAACGCTCGTCACGATAGGGGAGGGAAGCGTCAGCGTGTCGGCTCCAGTGGGCACCATCATTCGTGTGTACACCACTGACGGTCGTTTGCTCACCAACTTCCGCAAGCGTTGGAACGGGACAGAAGAGATATGCGCTGGTTTGGAGCGCGGTCTCTACCTCGTTAGTGTTGGCAGTGTCACCTCTAAAGTTTACATCCGATGAAAAAGCTTTTTCTCCTTTTGATCACAATGTGTTGCGCCTTGGCAGTTGAGGCACAAACACTCAATATCTACCAAGGCTCGGTTTGCGTGGGCGTTTCAGCCGCCGATGCCGCTGATATGACCTACGACAACGGAACAACGCTAACCGTTGCAGGGCGCACATATACCATTGCCGATATTGATTCTATCGTTGTTAATAGCCGCCCCGTCACGGCAGGGCAGGTGGAAGTGTCATACTCCAACGGTGGTGCGCGCGTGTTTATGGCGGGCGATGTTGCCCCCTATCTGACGGCCTCCGTCAGTGGTGCGCACGTGAGCATCACGGCAGCCGCAGGTCTGACGCAGGAAGTCAACTACGTTCTGAGCGGCACAAGCTCCGATGGTAGTTTTACGCAAACGGGTAGCTATAAGATGCGACTCACGCTCCAAGGGGTGGATCTGACTTCTTCCTCTGGTGCTGCCATCAATGTGCAGAACGGCAAGCGCATCAAAGTGGTGCTGGCTGATGGAACGACCAACGCGCTGACCGATGCCGCTTCTGGCTCTCAGAAAGCCTGCTTCTATGTTCGCGGACACGCCGAATTTGCGGGTGGTGGCACGCTGACGCTGACAGGTCGCAAAGCACACGCCTTCGCCTCTGGCGAATACACCGAACTGCATTCTTCTCTGGGGCATATCTATGTGGCTTCTGCGGTGACGGATGGTTTCCATGTTGGGCAGTATTTCCGTATGGCAGGAGGAAAACTCACGATTGCGGGCGTAAAATCAGATGCTATCGATGTGGCGGCAACAAACCATTCCACGGATGAGAACAACGGACAAGTGATGATCTCTGGCGGAACACTGACGATAGCTCTCGATGCTGCCCATGATGTGAAGGGACTCAAAGCTGACAGCCTGATAACGATCAGCGGAGGTAACATTACTATCACTGGTACGGGCAACGGACAAAAAGGCATAAAGACTGCAACCAACTTGCTGGTGAACAACGCCTCTGGAACCGCACCAACCCTTACTATTACGCTCACGGGCACTACCTACAACAAGGGACAGGCAGATGAGAGCAAGACGCGCGGCATTAAGGTGGATCGCGACTTCACTTTCGATGGTGGAACTATCAACGTCTCCACTCCCGGCCCAAAAGCAAAAGCCGTTGTTGTGGACGGTACTTACTATTACAAGAGTGGCACTATCAACTGCCCCGTTTCTGCTGCAATAGTTGGCTAACACTCCACTATCAAATAATTCTTATTCCGAGAGATTTTTAGCCTCGTCTAAAGTCTCTCGGCTTTTGTTTATAAAGAGTTGAGCCGAGCCTATTGCGCATAGATTCTTTTTCTATTACTTTCCCCACGTTTTTCCGTCGTAATATAGAGGCTGATAATTCCCTAAAAAGATATCTCTGAAGAGAATCGGCTCAAAAAGAGTCCTTTTTGATGTGTTTTTTAGCTCAATTTGAGCCGATTTATATAAGAAAATCACCAAATTTGCACCGATTTGATTTTTAGCCTATGGATATTACACGCGAAATACTACAATTTCTGCATAACAATCCGCTATCGTCGCGCGATGAAATAAAGTTAGGTATTAGTTTTGATGGAAGCGATGCTTCATTGAAACGAATCTTGTCTTCAGCTGCACAAAAGGGTGATATAGTTGTTGTAGGAAAAGCTCGTGCAACACGTTATCGTCTTTCAAATCAAGCATATCTATTGATGCCTCTCAATTTAGATACGTACTTTGCTTTAGATATTGACGAACGCCAAGTGCAGACGTCATTCAACTTTGAACTTATTCGTGGACAGCTTCCCACTATTTCGCTTTTTACTGATGAAGAAATGTCTCATCTTGTGCAGTTGCAAGATGAGTTCAGAAAGCATATCAATGGAATGACTGTTGGTGAATATCGCAAGGAAATGGAGCGATTGGGCATTGACCTTAGTTGGAAATCTTCACAGATTGAGGGGAATACATACTCTCTGCTGGAAACGGAACGCCTCCTGCGTGAAAGCAAGACAGCTGATGGTAAGACTAAGGAAGAAGCAGTCATGCTCCTTAATCATAAGGATGCACTTCATTTTCTCCTTGATAATCCAGATTATCTGGAGAAACTTAGTATAAGCCATATTGAAGACATTCATCAACTGCTGACCAAAGATCTCTCTGTTGATAGGGGACTTCGTCGTCGCCGTGTAGGTATTACAGGGACAAACTATCGCCCTCTTGATAATGAGTTCCAAATTCGTGAAGCAATGCACGACACTTGTGATTTGGTCAATGGAAAGAAAAATGTTTTTGAGAAAGCCCTGCTCACCTTAGTGCTTTTGTCCTATATTCAAGCTTTTTCAGATGGAAACAAGCGTACGGCACGTATCACGAGCAATGCTATTATGATAGCTAATGGCTATTGTCCGCTAAGTTTCCGCTCTGTAGATTCCATCGACTATAAGAAAGCAATGCTCATCTTTTATGAGCAGAATAATCTATATGCTTTCAAACAAATTTTCATGGACCAGTTTGAGTTTGCTGTAAAAGAGTATTTCTGAATACTATTTCATTACTAAATTATTACACTTGAAGAGGTGGTTTTTCATCCTCCAAATTGTAAGCATTATCTTCGTGAAGTCCCGCCTCCGGCGGAGGCGCACTATGCTTAACCGCGGGTGATGCCCGAGCAAAGCGAGGGTGAACCCGTGGGGAAGCAGCCCACCAACCTCCGACGCCGACGGCGTCGCACTGCAAGCGGGGAGAGCGAAAGCCAATCATGCAAAGAGCAGGAATCTCACCTGTTCTCTACCCGTAAAAATCATTTTTGTTGTCACGTTGTCACGGATGAGATAATGAGAAGATATACAATAAGTCAGGCGCGTGACAATAAAACTTTTGTTGTCACACTGTTGTCACGCGTATAGCACAAACCGTTTCATCGCTTTAACCCTAAAGTGTGACAACGTGACGACGTGACAACACAAAAACAATATCTGGAGAGGAGAGAGATTCTGCCCATATTCAGCTTCCTCTTTTGCCCCCTCCGCTACAATAAGCGCATCAGCTGACAGGCTTATTCCGTCAGCCGACGCGCTTATTGCATTCTCAAACGCAATAAGGAAATTTGCGCTCAAGTCAGGATGTCTTCTCTCGTAGATACATGGAAATGCTTGCTGGGGTTCGCTCCTGTTTGAGAAGCAAGAGGAGCTGCAAAAGATGCCTATTGAGGTGTTGGTAGATTGGAATGCTGCGGTGAAGCGGAAGAGGCAGGGAGGAGGGCAATAAAAAGTTTTTCAAAAGTTTGTAGGTAATAAATTCATTATCTATATTTGTGGCATAATAAAACAACTAAAGACGATGCCTACGCTTTTCATTCTATTTGGTTTCAAGTTTATGTTCTACTCAAACGATCATACCCCCATTCATATCCACGCAGTTAGAGGAGGAGTAAGTGCCAAGTTTAATGTATTGCCCGATGTCGTGTTGGTAGAAAACAATGGAATGAAACCAGCTGAGTTAAAATTGGTAGAATCAATAGTTGAAGAGAACAAGGACATTATCATTGAACGTTGGAATACGTTCTTTAATGGAAATAAGTGATTATGAAAGTAAAAGTATGGACAACCGACACTGAAATCTGGATTGAGCGTGAGGATGGAACACGAGGCTTTGAACGCTTTGCCGATTATCCACGCTTGAGAGACGCAACGCAAGAGGAGCGGAAGGCTTATGAAGTGCTTCCTTATGGCCTGCACTGGGAAGCTTTGGATGAGGATTTGAGTTTTGAGGGATTTTTCAACAAGAAAGAGCATACCTCCTTATATCGTTTCTTCATGGAGCATCCAGAACTCAATGCTTCTGCCATTGCTCGGCGTTTAGGTATCTCGCAAAGCTTGTTTGCTCAATACATCAGTGGCAATAAGCATCCATCAGCAGAACGTGAAAAGCAAATTGCCGAGCAGATACGCCATATCGGTGCAGAATTGATGGCTGTAAGTTTGTAGAACAGTATCAGGAAAAGGCGCTTTTCTTCTTCTGCCAAGCCATTATGGAATAGAAAAATGCGGAAATCTTTTTGAGGGATTTCCGCATTTTTATTGTGTTGAGAAATGGAGGGGAGGGCTTATTTGCGCTCCTCAATCCATTTGCGCGCATTCACGAAGGCTTCCACCCAAGGAGTGATCTCGTCGGCGCAGCGTGGCTCGGGATAAGTGCCACACTGCCAGGGGAAGCAAGAGCGCTCGAGGTGTGGCATCATGGCCAGGTGGCGACCATCAGCAGAGCAGATACCCGCCACGCTATAATCGCTACCGTTGGGATTGCCGGGGTACTCGTCGTAGCTGTACTTCAAGACAACGTTGTACTTGTCCTCTGCTTCGGGCAAGGAGAATTTGCCTTCACCGTGTGCCACCCAGATGCCGAGGCGGTCGCCGCTGAGGCTGCCGAACATCACGCTGCGGTTGGTCGGGACAGTAACGCCGAGGAAAGCACTCTCAAACTTGTGGCTGTCGTTGTGAAGCATACGGGCGCGGTGCTTGTGTTCGGGGTTGATGAGGTTGAGTTCCACCATCAATTGGCAACCGTTGCAAACGCCTAAGCTCAAGGTATCTTCGCGGGCATAGAAGCGATCGAGCGCTGCCTTTGCTTTGGGATTGTAGAGGAAAGCTCCCGCCCAACCTTTCGCTGAGCCGAGCACATCGGAGTTGGAGAAACCACCGCAGAACACAATCATATTGATATCGTCGAGGGTTTCGCGACCGCTGATGAGGTCGGTCATCATCACGTCCTTTACGTCGAAGCCCGCCAGATATAAGGAATAGGCCATTTCGCGCTCACCGTTCGTTCCTTTCTCGCGGATGATGGCAGCGCGGATGCCCGTAGGCGTGCGGCGTTCGGGCGTGATGCCGAGGCTCTCAAATGTGCCCTTCCAGTTGGGCTGAACAATGTTAAACTCAATCGGTTGTTGCTTGTAGTTTTCATAACGTTTACGCGCACAGCCGTTGAAACTCTGTTTTGTGTCGAGGAGATAGGACGTTTCGTACCAAACATCGCGGAGGTAGTCGATACCAAACTGATAAGTAGCACCATCCTTAGTGGCCAATATGTGGCGTTCATCGGTGGGTTGTCCCAGTTTGACGTATGCCACGCCAGCTTCGTCGAGCACTTTCTTAAAGGCCGCCTTGTTGGCGTTGCTCACCTGCACCACCACACCCGGGTTCTCGGCGAAGAGCACCTTGATGAGGTCGTCGCACTTAAAGTTGTCAAGGTCTATCTCAAGTCCGCCCTCCGTGTTGGCAAAGCACATCTCGAGCAGGCAGGTGATGAGACCGCCCGCACTAATGTCGTGACCCGCCAAGATGAGGCCTTTCTCCACCAATTGCTGAACGGCATTGAAAGCATCGCGGAAGTATTCGGGATTCTTCACCGTGGGCACATCGCTACCCACCTTCTTCAGCGTTTGGGCAAAAGCCGAACCACCGAGGCGCAGGTCGTCGAAACTGAAATCAATGTGATAGAGCGAAGTCTTCGGGTTGTTCTGAACAACGGGGGAAACCACTTTGCGAACATCGCTCACCTCGCCACCAGCACTCACGATAACCGTACCCGGAGAAATGATTTTCTCACCATTGGGGTATTGCTGTGAGAGCGAAAGACTGTCCTTACCCGTGGGAACATTGATTTGCAGCGCGCAACAGAAGTCGGACAGAGCCTGCACACCTTCATAGAGACGAGCATCCTCGCCCTTCTGTGAGCGGCAAGGCCACATCCAGTTGGCCGATAGGGAAACGCTGTCGAGTCCCTCAGACAGAGGAGCCCACACGATATTGGTGAGCGATTCGGCCACAGAGAGCACACTGCCCGCAGCAGGGTTGGCCAGTCCGGCTTGCGGCGCATGACCCAGCGCAGTAGCGATACCCTTACGGCCGCGGTAGTCGAGAGCCACCACGCCGCAGTCGCTCAACGGCAGTTGCAGTTCGCCCTGACATTGCTGGCGCGCAATCTTGCCCGTTACCGAACGGTCCACTTTATTAGTGAGCCAGTCCTTGCAAGCCACAGCCTCCAATTGGAGCACATTGTTGAGATATTCGTTGAGATGACGAGCCTCGTAGGTGGCATCTTCGTAGTGGCGCACAACTGTCTCGTCCACCATGACCGTCTTCGGTGAATGGCCAAACATTTGTGCCACATCGAGATCGAACGGACGAACGCCGTCAGCTTGCACAAAACTGAAATGAGCATCGCCCGTAGTCTCGCCCACCACATACATTGGTGCGCGTTCGCGTTCCGCAATCTTGCGCACGTGTTCGAGGTGCTGCTGGTCGATGAGGAGGCCCATGCGCTCCTGGCTCTCGTTGGCGATGATTTCCTTAGCCGAGAGTGTCGTATCGCCGATGGGGAGTTTCGCCATGTCGATTTGTCCGCCACATTCTTCCACCAATTCGGAGAGACAGTTCACATGACCTGCCGAGCCGTGGTCGTGGATCGAAACAACGGGGTTTACCTCCTCTTCGCAAAGCGCACGGACAAGGTTGTTGGCGCGCTTCTGCATTTCGGGATTAGCTCGCTGAATGGCGTTGAGTTCTATACCGGAGGAGTAGCGACCCGTATCAACGGAGCTGACACTACCGCCGCCCAAACCGATGCGATAATTGTCGCCACCGACAACCACCACTTTGTTGCCTTTCTCCGGCGTACCTTTGAGGCAATCTCGCTTGGTGCCGTAGCCCACACCTCCGGCCAGCATAATCACTTTGTCGTAGCCATATTTCTCATTGTTTTCCTGATGCTCAAAAGTAAGCACCGAACCCGCAATCAGCGGTTGGCCGAATTTGTTTCCGAAGTCGGAAGCACCATTCGAAGCCTTGATGAGAATTTGTTCGGGCGTCTGATAGAGCCATTGGCGCACGGGGAGCACATCCTCCCAGGGGCGACCGCCATCCAGGCGCGGGTAGGCCGTCATATAAACAGCCGTACCAGCTATCGGCCAAGAGCCAACACCACCGCCCATACGGTCGCGGATTTCTCCACCCGTTCCTGTGGCAGCACCATTGAAGGGCTCAACGGTAGTGGGGAAGTTGTGCGTTTCGGCCTTGAGAGAGATGACACTCTCAATGTCGCGAATGATGAAATAATCGCTCGTGGAATGGTCTGCTGGTGCAAACTGCTCCACAACCGGACCTTGGGCAAACGCCACGTTGTCCTTGTAGGCCGAGATAATTTTATGCGGATTTTCCTTTGTTGTCTTTTTGATGAGATTGAAGAGCGACGATTCGCGCTCCTTTCCGTCGATGATAAACGTACCGCCAAAGATTTTGTGGCGGCAGTGCTCGCTGTTGATTTGGGCAAAACCGAACACCTCTGAGTCGGTGAGTTTGCGCCCCAATTGTTCTTCCACGTGGTGGAGGTAGCCAATCTCTTCGGGGCTGAGTGCCAAACCTTCCTGCTCATTGTAGGCTTCAAGATTTTCTACATACTCAATGGGCGCAGGTTGGTGATGGATGGTGAAGATGTCTTGGTTGAGACCATCATAGAGGCGCTGAAGCATCGGGTCGTGGTCGGCATCCTTGCCTGTCACGGGGAAATACTCCTCTATACGAGAAATGCCGCGGAGACCCATATTCTGAGTAATCTCTACGGCATTCGTACTCCACGGTGTGACCATTTCGCGGCGCGGCCCAACATATTGGCCCGTCAGGTTTTCGCCTGATAGCACTTCGGCGTCGCCATAAAGCCAGCAGAGTTCGTTCACTTCGTCAGGGGTGAGCTTGTGATCCACATCGGTGGCAATCACGCTTTTTTCCTTTGTTCTGAAAAAAAGAATCATAGGGGATGATGATTTTGATATTGCAGCAGCGAAGTTACGACGACTTTAGCGCACCTCAAAACTTTCCTCCATTAAAATTTTGCTTCTCTCCTCACCGAGTGCAAAATATCTCCCTTCTGTCCTTCCTCGCAGCTGTTGCGTTTGTACGTTTCGCCTTATCTTTATTGAACAGAATTATACACTTGTTGCCTTTTTACTGAAAAAAGCAAGACAAAGAGGAGTGATAAACTGATATAAATTGTATTTTTGCCGTCACTACTATACTCATGATGGAACAAAAAGAGGAATTTCCCAAAGAAACGAAGATGTCCGCAGCCACCACGAAGGAAGAGCTTCGGTGGTGGGCGATGTCGGCCGTTTACAACCGCTCGATGAAAGTCAAGCAAATGCTGGACGGTTGGGGCATTGAGAACTTTGTGCCGATGAAGACGGTGGTGCGCACTTACGCAGGGCGAAAAACGCGCCAGCGCATTCCCGCCATCAGCAACCTCATTTTTGTGCGTGCCTCGGAGGAGCGTATGCAGGAAGTGAAGGAGCGCACTCGCATCTTGCAGTATCTTTGTATGCGACAAGACGGGCGCAATCGCCGCATCATCGTACCCGATGACGATATGGCCGCCTTTCAGCGAGTGGCTGGAGCGGAGGAAGAGATACTCTACTTCCGTCCGGAGGAAATCGACTTTGAGCGCGGCGACCGCGTGCGTATCCACGGCGGCGACTTCGACGGTGTGGAGGGCATCTTCGTAAAGGTGCAAGGCAAGCGCAATAAGATGGTGGTGGTTACTATCCCCACGCTCGTTTCTGTTGCCACACTTACTTTCGCGCCCGAACTGCTCGAAAAAATCTAAGTAGCTCGCATCTCTTCGCGCAGCTGCTTTTCCCTGATTTTATTGATTCTATTTCGCAAAATAGTCCAACGGGTTCGCCCCGTCGAACTATTTTTTATTTACCGCCTAATTGTTTGACAATCTGCTTCCTCCTTCTGGAGCGCGAAATCGTGGCTCTTACTGGTGAATGGGGTTTAGTTATTTTCTCCTCAGATATTTTTCTGGGAAAATAGCTTTGAAAAACTGCTCTACAACATAAAAAAGCCATTTTCTTTCCTAAATGTTTCATTCTACCTCCTTCTGTGGCGTGAAAATGCAATAAGGCTGTCGGCCGACAGAATAAGGGCGTGGGCCGACACAATAAGGAAGCCAGCCGACAGCCTTATTGTATCTGCGAACATCCTTATTGCGTTCTCGGCAAGGTGGGCGAAGGGGAGAACCGCTCTTATTTGTTATTGCAAAAGAAGTGATTCTCGACTTCGTAAAATAAGAATCTGTTTGACAATGAAGAGGGTGCTGGTGGCTTTCTTTCAGTGTTTCTCTGGTGAGTGGGGAGGCTCTGGCGAAAGGATAAACGAATCCCCTTCTTTCCTTTGCGAAAAGAAGGGGATGAGGAATGTTTTATTTCCGATCTCGAATCTCGTCGAGCGTGATAAGACCATTCACCACGGCGTAAATAGTAAGGCCGGAGATAGAATGGATGTCGAGTTTGCGGAATATGTTCTTGCGGTGGGTCAGGACTGTATTGATAGAGATGAAAAGCTTGTCTGCCACATCCTTGTTGCTCATGCCGCGCGCAATGCAAATAACTATTTCGCGTTCGCGTTCGGAGAGCGATTCGTCATTCTCGTTCTTCTGGAGCGGCTGTCCCTTGGTTCGTTCCATCAGGAGTTCCACGGCGGGGAGGAAAAGGTCGTTTTCAACGCCGCGATGCAGCTGGAGATCCTCCTCACAGTTGAAGAGGTCGAAAAGAACCGTGTTGAGCAGTTCGTTAGGCCCGTCGCCTTTGTAGTATTTAATGATGAGGTTCTTTAGTTCTTGCAGTTTGTGATTAAAGCTCTCGTTGGAGTGAGCAAACTGCAAGAATTGTGTATCGGGAATAGAGCCGCCCTGCAACAACTGGTCTACACTCCGGAACATCTTCTTATTCTCTGCTTCCATGTGGTGGCGAACATCGCGCATGAACTCATCGAAGAATTGGAGGATGAGGAATGCCACTTCGTTGGCATCGGAGCAGTTGATAGAACTCACCAAGCGCCGGCGAATGTCCGGGAGTTGGAAATCGAGAAAATAAGAGTGGGCACGCTTGAGATAGTCCGTAAGGGCAGCCGCGCTAACTTTATCTACATAATAAGAGGCTACTTCTGGCCCCACTTTAACGTAGTTGGCCACGGCCAAGAACGTAGTGACATCGACATTACTCTCTTTGCACACTTCGCGCACATTTTTCTCGCCGAAGCCCAGAGGTATTCCGAAGCGACTTAGCATCTGAAAGAGATGGTGTTCGTCGCATAGAACGTCGTACATACGGTCTACTTCTTTATAACTATCTTTCATTGTTTTTCCTTTTGAAGAGCTATGTTGGCAAAGTTAGGAATTTATAGCGTAGTAGTCACTATGTTTTATTGCCTTAATGTGTAAAAAAGATGGAAAAAGATGTGTTCCGACAGCATTAAGTTGTTTTAAGTCCCTATAAATAAGGATTTCGGGCGCGCAAGTAAAAATGTAATTTTGCCAGCGAAACAAAATAACAATTTAAGATGAGGCATAACAAACTGCTGCTCGGCGCGTTGGTTTTTCCGCTAACGGTGAGTGCGAGCACTATGGAAGACACGCCTGTGGATACTTCGCGGGTATACGATATTGAGGAAGCTGTCGTTGTGGCTTCTCCGAAAGAGCACACAGCTTTTCGCCACCAACCTGTCTCGGCTTCTGTGTTTGGCACAAAGGAGATGGCGCTCCACCACATTGAGGCCGTGAAGAATCTCTCGGCTTTTGCGCCCAATGTGTATATGCCCAACTATGGTTCGCGCTTCACGAGTGCCATCTATGTGCGCGGTGTGGGGTCGCGCATCAATACGCCGGCCGTGGGACTTTATGTTGACAATATTCCCTTTGCGGATAAAGCTTGCTACGACTTTTCTTTTCTCGACATTGACCGTATCGACCTCCTGCGCGGACCGCAAGGAACGCTCTATGGGCGCGGTTCGATGAGCGGTTTGATGCGTGTGTTCACGGCCGATCCCTCGCAACACAACGGCACGACCGTACGTCTGGGTGCTTCTGGGCCAGATACGGGGCGACGCATCAGTGCCACCACATTCCTTCACCCTGCTCCAGGGCTGGACATATCGCTGAGCGGACTCTATGCGGGTAGTGCTGGTTTCTTTCGTAATACGACAACAGGGCGCAAGGCCGATGGCAGCAACGAGGGGGGAGGGCGCTTTCGAGCTGTTTGGCGCGCCAACGACCGCCTGCGGTTCGATTTTAGTTCGGCCTATCTTTATAGCGATGAGAATAGTAACCCTTACTACTATCTTGGTTCAACCTCCGCTTCTGAGCCTTATCCTTATCTTCTCAACCTCATTTCCCAAAATCGCCAAAGCAGTTATCGCCGCGGACTCTTCCATACGGGACTCAACGTAGAGTATAAAGCCAAGAAGTTCACCTTTTCGGCCATTACTTCCTACCTCCATCTCCGCGACCGCCTGTTTATGGACCAAGATTACATCCGCGCGGACATCTTTTCTCTTGAGCAGCGGCAGCGGATGAATAGCGTGAGCGAAGAGCTGAACTTCAAAGGTAGCAACGGGCGCCACTGGGCGTGGACCACGGGAGCTTTCTTTCTCTACGAGAATAAGCGCACCACTTGCCCCGTCAATTTCTATGCGGGCGGAGTGGACTTCCTCAATTCAATGTTCCGCAGTGTGATGCCGAGTTTCGTTACTTTGCAGTTCACCGACTCTCGTTTGCCGTTCGATGCTTCTTTGAAAACTCCGGGGATGAACGTGGCTCTGTTCCATCAGTCCACTTTCCGCCATTTTCTCCTTGAGGGACTATCGCTTACAGCAGGACTTCGCCTCGACTACGACCGCCATGCGCTGACGCTCAATTCTCCTGCGCGCCCCTACAACTATCTCTTCCAACTCCAGATGCCTACGTTTGGGCTCGACATCAATCAGTCTTTCACGAGCGAGGCAGGACTGGCCGGAAAAAGCCATCATGGCAGTTGGCAGCTCATTCCGAAGGTGGCATTGCAGTATGATTTGCCCAGCGGCATCGGAAATGTTTATTGGGCAGTGAGCAAGGGGTATCGCAGTGGTGGCTACAATCTGGAGAACTACAGCGACCTTGCGCAAAACCTCCTACGCCGAAACATCATGGGACAGGTGCGCGACTACAGCATCGCTACGCTGCAAACGCTGCCGAGCCTGACGGAGGAGAGCCGAGAAAAGGCCATCGCAGGCATGAGCGGTATGATTGCTGCCAATATGCCCAGAGAGGTAAGTGTGTCCGCATTGTCTTATAAACCTGAATACAGTTGGAACCACGAGTTGGGCACTCATCTCACGCTCTTCGAAGGCGCGCTGCAACTGGATGCTGCTGCCTTTCTCCTGAGTACCCACCACTTGCAGATGGCGCGTTTCTCGCCCAGCGGTATGGGGCGCGAGATTGTGAACGCAGGGCGAAGCCGGACGTACGGAGTGGAGCTGAGCGTGCGCTCTTCCCTCCTCGATAACCGCCTGAGCCTGCAAGCCTCCTATGGGTGGGCACATAGCACTTTCACACAGTATTTTCTCGGACAGGCCAAAGGGGCTACGCACGCAACGAACTATAAAGGAAATTTTGTGCCTTATGCTCCCGAACACACGCTTGCGGCTTCGGCCGACTTCCGCCAACCTTTATCGAACGCTTTCTTTGAGGCCTTCACGGTTGGAGCTGAAATGGTGGGTGCGGGGCGTATTTGGTGGGACGAAGCCAATACATTTAGCAGTCCGTTCCATGCAGTGCTCAATGCCCACGCGGGAGTGGAGCTGGCTGGCAAGGTGAGTGTTGATTTCTGGGCGAGAAATCTGACGAAAGCCCATTATAGCGAGATGTCCTTTATCTCTATGTCGCGCCGCTATGCGCAATATACGCGCCCGTTGCAAGTAGGTATTGATGTGAAAATAGACTTTTAGGACGCTCCTATTTATTCTGTCTTAGCTGCGACTAAGCAAACTTTTCCGCGCGAGAAAGAAAAGCGGAAAAGTTCAAAGAAAAAAAGTCGGACTGGTTGAACCATTTAGCAACGCGCTGAGGACGCCAACCAGTCCGATGTGTTTTTATTTCGTTCCCATAATCCGATTTGCTTCTTCCACAAAGCGCGCTTTGAGTTGTCGGGCAAACGCGTTGTTAGGGTCGAGCTGTAGCGCCTTGTCGAAGCAGTCGAGCGCGTCGCGATAATATACAGGGCCTTCTTTCATCGGGTTTTTCACGATGAGCGCAGTGAGGTAGAAACCTTGCAGGGTATAGATATCGGAGGGCGAAGCCATTTTCATCTTTCGGAGTTGGCTGATGCGTCGGTCTGCCGCTTTGGCAAGGCCGTCGGCCTGGTCGTTTTGGGGATTCATCACAGCAAAGATGAGGCAGAGGCGAGCCGCTTGGTACTTTGGCTGTACACTGTCGGGGAACTGTGCCTCTATTTGCTCCATCTGTGCAATGCAGTTGAGGAGGTTTTCGGGCGTGGGAGCTTGCATCTGACTAAGGCAAGCGCTGATTTGCTGCTTCATGTCGAGCGGTTTTTCCTTGGTGGTTTGAGCCGAAGCGGAGAAACTCATACTTGCAATAAAGAAGAAGGCGATGGCGAGGTTGGAAATGATAGTTTTCATAATGTTTGTTGTTTTTTAGTGGAACTTTAATGAATCTGGATCGAAGGAGAAACGGCCGTATCAGTTCGATTTCCTGCAACAAAATTATGTAAGGGAAAAATACCGTGCAAATAGTTGTGACGCACAACCACTTTCTGGGAGAAATAACTACTGCGTGGGACGAGCAGCGATTTTTTGGGACGAACAACTAAGTGGTTTCTGCGGATAAGTATCAAAAAATCGGACCTATCTTTGAGCTGATAAGGCCGATTTTCTTTCTCTGTTTTTATAAGAACGTTTTGAGCTTTGCCACATAGGAGCGCGACACGGGTACAGTTGCTTCTGATGGGGCAAGCGTGAGGACATAGCCGTTGGAATTACCTTTGGCTTTCGTGATATTGTTGAGATTGACAACAAAAGAGCGGTGACACTGAAAGACATTGTCGTAGGGGAGTTGCTGCATGAGCTCGGCAATGGTCAGGCGGAACGTTTGACTGGCAACGGTGTCCTGCTGCTTGTAGTGGACAATAATGTCGTTTCTCACCGACTCGGCAAAGAGGAAATCGTTGATGGGCAACTCCAGAGCTTGTCCCCTCACAGCTGCATCGCGGATGCTCACGCGGATGTCGGTTTGCTGCTCCGCCGTTTTGTTGAGCATAGAGGCGAGTTCTGTTCGCAGCATGCGGTTGTAGCTAATGCCTATGGAGATAAACGTGATGAAAAGGCCAACGATGGAGGTCCAATAGAGGAAAGTAAGAAGCAAGGAGAGATTGAACAGACTCACCCCGAAATACAAACCCCAAAAGGCGAAATTCCCCACGCCGATAAAGACGACGAGCAGAATCGTGGCGATACTGGCATCGAGGATTGTCCATTTCGCTTTGCGCTTCATCACCTGCCGTGCAACGAGTGTATGCACCATCTCGAGGAGAAAGGTGATGAGGCCCGACGCGAGGCACGGCAGCAAGATATTGCTCTTGGCAGCTGCCAGCCCAAAGGGGCGCAGCAAATAGAGAATAAGGAAAACGATGGCGGCATAGAGCAACTGTTCTCCCCATGTGCTTTCCTTGAAGGGGTATTTTCGAAGTAGTATCATTTTTCTGCTGTTTGTCGGAGGTTTATCCCAATGCCACATCGAGCATCATCATCACGCTGAAGCCCACGGCAAAGAAGATGGTGCCGATGTTGGAGTGAGGTCCTTCCGACATCTCTGGAATCAGCTCTTCCACTACGACATAGATCATTGCACCCGCTGCAAAGGCAAGCGTGTAGGGGAGAACAGGGAGCAAAACACTTGTAGCCACGAGCACAAGGACGGCCGCAATGGGTTCTACTACGCCCGAGAGGAAGCCCATAAGGAAGGCTTTCGGCTTGCCCATTCCCGCACTCTTCAGTGGCATCGAGATGATAGCTCCCTCGGGCACGTTCTGGATGGCAATACCGATGGAGAGCGTTAGAGCTCCCGCCGCCGTCACGCTGCTTGAGCCGCCCAAGAGTCCGGAGTAGATAGCTCCGACGGCCATACCCTCGGGGATGTTGTGGAGTACGACGGCGAGTACCATCATCGTGGTACGCTGCAAATGGCTCTTCGGACCTTCTGGTGCAACGGCTCCTGCGTGGAGGTGGGGGATGATTTTGTCGAGCAGCAACAAGAAAAGGATACCTACCCAAAAGCCGATGACGGCTGGAACAAAGGACCACCGCCCCATCTGGCTACTTTGCTCGATGGCAGGGATGAGCAGGCTCCACACAGAGGCTGCCACCATCACTCCAGCAGCAAAACCTGTGAGCATTCGGTTGACGGAGAGGCTCAACTCTTTTCGGAGTAAAAACACAAAAGTGGCACCCAGCGTTGTGCCTATGAGGGGGATGAGTATTCCCCAGATAATATCAGATGTCATATTTCTTCTTTTTGATTTTCTTATGCAAAGATAAGGAGAAGTTGTGAGCTGCGAAATACAAGAGTTGAGGTAGGAAAGAACAAGTATATGAGGGGACAAAAATACAATAAGACTGTCAGCTGACAGCCTTATTGCGTGAACTGACAGCCTTATTCTGTCAGCTGACACAATAAGGATATTTTTACCCTTCTTTATGCGCTTGTTTGTCAGTGGTTTACGGTGAGTGTGTTTCTCAATTCTGCCATTTTTCAAGATGGCTTTTAGCACACAAGAAAAACGAGGCACAAGTGGAGGGAAAACCTCTCTGTTCTTGTACCTCGTTTTGAGTATTTTTTAGGACGGATAGTAGTGTCCGCCTAAAAAGTTCGATTTTTAAGCCTCATAGCCATATCTTGCGCAGGCTCCCAGTTCCTCTTCGATACGAATGAGCTGGTTGTACTTAGCCATACGGTCGGTGCGGCTCATACTACCTGTCTTGATCTGTCCAGAGTTGGTAGCCACAGCGATGTCAGCAATCGTAGTATCCTCCGTCTCGCCCGAGCGGTGAGAAGTTACGGAGGTGTAGCCGTGACGGTGAGCCATTTCGATGGCTTCAAGGGTTTCGGTGAGTGAACCAATCTGATTAACCTTGATCAGAATAGAGTTGGCTGCACCCAGTTCGATACCCTTCTTCAGGAAACGCGTGTTGGTGACAAAGAGGTCATCGCCCACAAGCTGGCAGCGGTTGCCAATGGCAGCGGTGAGTTTCTTCCAACCTTCCCAGTCGTTCTGGTCGAGACCATCCTCAATAGAGTCGATAGGATACTTGGTGATGAGTTCTTCGAGGTAAGCAATCTGCTCGTCATCGGAAAGTTCTTTGCCGTTCGGATCTTTAGGCATACCGTTAGAAAGTTGCTTGTAGTTGTAATAGTACTTACCATCGCGAACAGAAGCAAACTCGCTCGCTGCGCAGTCCATAGCAATGCGAATGTCCTTGCCTGGTTCGTAGCCGGCGTTGCGAATGGCGTCGACAATGCTCTGCAGGGCGTCTTCAATGCCGTCGAGAGCTGGTGCGAAACCACCTTCGTCGCCCACAGCAGTGGAGAGACCGCGCTTCTTGAGATCCTTCTGCAATGCGTGGAACACTTCTGCACCCATGCGGATAGCTTCCTTCTCAGAACTTGCACCTACCGGACGAATCATGAATTCTTGGAAGGCGATGGGGGCATCACTATGAGCACCACCATTGATAATGTTCATCATCGGAACAGGAAGTACGTAGGTGTTAGTGCCACCAATGTAGCGATAGAGCGGCATATTCAGAGCTTTGGCAGCCGTTTGAGCTACAGCCAAGCTCACGCCCAAAATGGCGTTAGCACCCAAGTTGCTCTTCGTCGGCGTACCGTCGAGGTCGAGCATCTTATAGTCGATGGCGCGCTGATTGAGCACATTGTCGCCACGAAGCGCGGGAGCAATAATGTTATTGACATTCTCAACAGCTTTCAAAACGCCCTTACCACCATAACGAGCCTTGTCGCCATCGCGAAGTTCGAGAGCTTCGTTTTCACCTGTAGAAGCACCAGAGGGAACGCTGGCGCGACCCATTACACCGTTTTCGAGTGTCACTTCTACCTCTATCGTGGGATTACCTCTTGAGTCGAGGATTTCTCTTGCGTGGATTTTTTCGATTTTCATTGTTTCTTTTGTTTTATAACAAAGGGCGGGGGACGATTTTGCAAGTCACCTCGTACGAGATATTGGTTGAAGAAAACATCTCCGCTCTAATGCTCGTCCCTTGTATCTTGTTGTCGTCCCCCTCGTGTCTACCCTCGTATCATTGTAATAATCATTTTGAAGGGGCGTTCTGCTTTTACGCTGTGACGTGCCCCACTGGGAATGATGAAGCTCTCGCCGGCTTTGATGCGATTGTCCGTGCCTTCAACATTGAGTAGCATCTCGCCATCAGTCACTTGGATGAAGGCGTCGAAAGGTGCGAGGTGTTCGGAGAGGCCTTGGCCTTCGTCAAAGCTAAACAGCGTTACGCTACCAGCATTGTTGTGTACCAATTCCTTACTTACTACGCCACCTTCTGCATAGTCTACCAAATCGTTTGCTACGAAAATCTTACCTTTTTCAAACTTTGCCATAATAAAAATGTGTTTGTGAGTTACGGGACCAGCCCTTTATTCGTTCCGCAAGCGGAATCTGTTTTCTGACAAACTCCTTAAACAAAAGGAATGCCGCGAATAGGGGACTGTCAGGTCGGGTAACAAATGTGCCCGGCTAAGCTTCGGAAAGAGATTAAGCCAACTCGCCTTTGATTTCTTCCAACCAATTGGCAATGCGCTCACTGTTGTCCTCGTTGATGTCGAGAGCCAAGCCGACGAACTTACCATCAATAACGGCTTCAGACTCTACATAGTTATAAGTTGATGCATCAACAGCACCCACCAGTTTAGCACCACTGTTAACCACTGCGTTGTAGAGCTCGATCAGCGCACCACAGAACGTGTCGCCGTAGCTTTCAGCGTCGCCACAACCGTATAGCGCAATTGTCTTGCCTGCCAAATTAGCTTGTTTCAGCACTTCGAGGCCATCGTACCAGTCGTCCTGAACTTCGCCAGCGCCCCAAGTGGAAGAGCCCAACAGCAGGTTGTCATATTCTTCGAGTAAAGCTACATCAATTTCTGATACATTCTTAACATCGGCTCCTAACTTGCTGGCAATGTCTTCTGCAATGCCCTCGAGAGTTCCGGTGCTGGAACCAAACACCACTAATGTCTTCTTCATAATTTTCTTTGTTATTTTCTTTAATGAATATATTTCTAAACTTTCATTTCTTTTGGTGGTTGCAAAATTACGCAAAGCCTATCCTGTCTCAACTACCCCTTTCGCGGTATAATACTCCTCCCATCTTGTTTCCTCCACCTTAAACCTCCCAACATCTTTGAAAAGGAAATCCCCATGCTTTGGCGCGCGAATCAGTGTCCCCTGTTCCATTTTGGGCCAAATCAACTAAATTTCAAAAAAATATAAAATAAATGCCTTTTCCCTTTGTTGTATCCAAAAATACCTTTATCTTTGCACCGCTTTTCGACTAAAAGCCATCGCGTCAAGCGACTGAAAGGAGAGATGGTAGAGTGGTCGATTACAGCGGTCTTGAAAACCGCCGTGCTGAGAGGCACCGGGGGTTCGAATCCCTCTCTCTCCGCAAACAAGGGTGTAAATCAACGAGTTACGTGATTTACACCCTTTATTACACCCAAAAAGTTTCTCGGTATTTCTTGTATGGTTTATTGCGGCACGATGTCAAAGATTCTATTTTTACGTATCATTCAGAGTTACTAGAATAAGACTGTCATCAACTACTACACTATTGCCCTTTGTCGTAACAAAATCTCCCACCAACGAGTAGGATTTTCGTGGTCATCCACGAGTTTGAATGCCACGGTTAGCAAGTAGAAGTGGGTCATCTAGGCAACCCAATGCGTCTTAACGAGCAGCACCAGTTCATCAGTCAAGGGCTTCGCTGGTAAGCAACGCCTTATGTCCCTTTTTCAGCCGTAGCAACAATCCCGGCCTTATTCTTGCATCCAGTCGGCAGGAGTGAGCCGAGGGCGCAACAGCTTCCGCAAGGACAAGTCGGGCGAGAAACTCGCCGAATCGGAAGAAGACCTCCTCGAACACCGCACCGCCGGCTCCGACGCTTTCGACACCCTCTATATCGGTTGCAAGAAATTCCCAGTACATGATATAGTGAGTGTACCTGTAAGTAGCGTGATGTAATAGCCTATTGTGCAGTTATATCGCTCCCTTATGTTCAATTATGCACCTAAAATTGTGTTATTTGCTATAAAATTGCTATATTTGCCTAAGTTTAAGGACTGTTTGTGCTGCTTCTTTGATATAATATTGTAACTTTGAACTCGAAAATTAAACAAGTGCCGATTTATGAGCAAACAACTAAATAGGATAAAGGTTATACTCGCAGAGAAGCAGCTCACTAACAAGTGGTTGGCAGATGAATTACATCGAGACCAAACAACTGTTTCCAGATGGGTAACAAACACCTGCCAACCAAGTTTTAAGACAATGATAAAAATCGCCAATGCTCTTGATGTCACGCTTGACGATCTGGCAAGAAGAGATATAATTTAACATGACACAGGAAGAAAAAACGTTGCTCATTGAGCAAGCAAATAAATTAAGTGAGGTGTTGGAGGTTCTGAACAAAGAATTTTCAGCCCTTGATATTGATGATGAAAGAAATTTCCTTGCCATAGTAAAGGAAAATCTATCTAAAAAAGCATTAGATTGATACTATGGGCAAGGGAAAGGAAAATGCAACGCAACCTAAAATAGGATTAGATATATTTTCAGGTGCTGGTGGTTTGAGTCTCGGTGCAGAAATGGCTGGGATTGATGTTAAATACGCTATTGAAATTAACAAAAGTGCAGCTCAAACCTTCCGAAAAAATCATAAAGGAGCAGAGGTTATCTGTAATGATATTACCAAATTATCGCCAAAAGAGATTGTTGGCGATAATAAGGTTTTTATTATTATGGGCGGTCCCCCGTGCCAAGGCTTTTCCTTGTCAAATACCATGAACAGAAACATGGACAATCCTAAGAATTTATTATTTAGGGAGTTTGTTCGTTTCGTAGATGAATTGCATCCCACTTGGTTTGTTTTTGAGAACGTATCTGGACTTACAAGCATGAATCATGGGGAAACCCAAAAGATGATTGAACAATGTTTTGAAAGCCTTGGATATACTGTCTCTCCATCGGTACTGTGGGCATCCGATTATGGCGTTCCACAACATCGTAACCGCTTCTTCTTAATTGGTAATGCTAATGGCATCAAATTTGAGTTTCCCCAAAAACACGAGAAACAAATCAGTGTAGAAGAAGCCATCGGTGATTTGCCAATACTCGGTAACGGTGATAGCTTTGATAGTCTGCCATATAGAATTTCATTTGAAGAGGCAAGCGGCTATGCTCAACAAATGCGTAAACGCTCAGCAAATGCAACCCAAAATTTTGTTTCCAAGAATAACGACCTTGTGATTGAAAGATACAAGCATATCAAACAGGGACAAAATTGGCGTACAATTCCCGATAGCCTTATGGAAAACTATGCAGACAAAAAACGTACACACAGCGGTATCTATAAGCGTTTGTTGGCAGACAAGCCTTCTGTCGTAATATCAAATTACCGTAAGAGTATGCTTATTCATCCATTCCAAGATAGAGGTTTGTCTGTTCGAGAAGCAGCTCGCATTCAGAGTTTTCCTGATGATTTTATATTTGAAGGTCCTATTTCTCATATTCAACAACAGATTGGAAATGCAGTTCCTCCACTGCTTGCAAAAGCTGTCGTGAAAAAAATCCTTTCTTATCAAGATTAAAATCCAATGAGTAAAGATAGAGAAAACATACCGAGAGCAAATATGCTGATGGGGTCAATGCGCTCAATGGGTTACTCCTTTGAGTCCGCAGTGGCAGATGTTATTGATAACAGCATCAGTGCTAATTGTAAGAACGTCATCTTATTTTTCCCTCTTAAAAGTTACGACACACTTGCTGTCGGTATTCTGGATGACGGAAAAGGTATGTCTTCTGACGAATTGTTTGAGGCTATGAGATACGGAAGTGACTCTAAGGAAGAACGACAGGAAACAGACCTTGGACGTTTCGGACTTGGAATGAAATCCGCATCAATGTCACAATGCCGAATATTAACAGTTGTCAGCAAACAGGTGGGCTCAGTACATGCTTTTAGATGGGATTATAACTATATCCTTGAAAAAAAAGCATGGATTTTACAAGAACTCAATAAAGACGAGGTTGCATCAACACCTTATGTGGAGAATTTATTAGAGTCATCTAATGATGGTACCTTGGTGGTTTGGCAAGACTTTGATGTTCTTGAAAAATCTTCTGACGGGCAAATCTATGACGCACTTATTGAACTTCAAAATAAAACGTCAGATTATCTGTCGCTAATCTATCACAGATTTCTCGACGACAAGTCTATTAAAATTAAAATAAACAATCACTCGTTAAAGCCCAGAGACCCTTTCCTTGAAAAGAATAAAAAAACCACTCAAAAGAAAGAGGTTTCCATAAGTAATCGTGATTCTTTAAACATAGAACGACAAATTAAAGTCAAAGCTTTTGTGTTGCCATTTGCTGCAGACATGACAGCTGAAGACATGAAAAATGCTGGAGGGGCGGAGAACTTTCGCTCCCTTCAGGGTTTTTACATATACCGAAACAAAAGGCTTATCATTTGGGGCACTTGGTTTGGTATGCGTTTAGGCGAACTTACAAAAAACGCCAGAATCAGAGTTAATATTCCCAATAGTCTTGATGACATTTGGGGTATTGATATTACAAAAAGAACCGCAACGATTCCAAAGAATATCCTTAACCAGCTAAGAAAAACGGTTAAGGACGCTATGGATATTGCAACAAGAAAGCAGACTCATCGAGGAAGAAAAGAAAATGTGGATGCCAATATCAGCTATATTTGGAACCGCATGCAAGGACGCAACAATAACTTCTATTATGAGTTAAACAAAGACAATCTGCTTTTTAAAAATGTAAAAGACTATATCCCTGCCGACTACCATTCATACATTGATCTGATGTTGGATGAAATTCAGCTAAGCATCCCCATTCAGCAGATATATATAGACAGGTGCAACGAAGTAATTGAAATCCCTGAGAGGGACGACCGCCTTGACGATTTGTATCAACAAGGAATTACTCTTGTAGAAGCTGCTATGAAATTTGGGAAATCTAAAGAAGAGGCCATAGAATACGTTATGACTTCCGAACCTTTCTGCACCAAAAGCGAATTAAAAGGAATGTTGAACACCTATTGCACCGAGAAATATGGAAAATGAACTCCTACAAAGTTTTCTGATTATTACTAATCAGAATGTAAAAACAGACATAAATCGAGGTATAGAAGTCAATTATAATAACATTGATAAATACATTGAGAATACCCAAAAGTTTCTTAATGTTACACTCACGGAAGATGAATATAAACTAGTTTTCCATGATATAGAACAACGCTTCTCAATCAAACACAGTAAAGGGTGTGCCATCTTCGATGACTATGACCAGGTGAGAGACTGGTATCATGAAGAAAATATCGAAGACCCATACTTTTGGACAAGATACAAAAGGTATTTGGAGGAATTTTCTTCGCTGAATCCCAAAAGCATAGAACTCCTTGACAAGACAACTCTGCCTCAGATTATGAATTGTCTTGGCAACCCGACTGAAGAATTTGAGGGCATACGTCTTCGTAGAGGTCTTGTGATTGGTGATGTACAATCAGGAAAAACAGCAACCTATTCGGGTTTGATATGCAAGGCTGTTGATGCTGGCTATAAAGTTGTAATTCTTTTGGCAGGAATTACGGAAAGCCTACGTCAGCAGACTCAGCAACGTATTGATGAAGGCATCGTTGGATTAGCTCGTACAATGAATCCCATTCTTAAAACACCTGAAACACATCGTGTCGGTGTCGGATTGGATATGAAAGAAGTACGGGCTACCTCGTTGACAACACAAGCGTATGACTTTGTTGCAACCAATGACAATATTGTCACATCTTTGGCTTCGCATAAGACTGTTTTACTAGTCATCAAGAAGAATGTGTCAGTTCTCAACAAACTATACAACTGGCTAAAAAATAACAACTACGATTCTTCTAAAGGATACATCGACTGCCCATTGTTACTTATCGACGACGAGGCAGATAATGCTTCATTGAATACAAATAAGGACGAAACCAATCCGACAAAGACCAATGCCAAAATCAGACATATCTGTGCATTGTTCAAAAACGCAACGTATGTCGGTTTTACGGCAACTCCTTTCGCTAACTGTTTCATTGACCCAGACTCTGTTGACAGCATGAAGAATGCAGATCTTTTCCCAGAGAACTTCATGTATGTATTGCCGAGCCCATCCACATATTTAGGAGCAAAGAAAATCTTTGATGAAGATGGAGAGTTCCATAGAAATGTCCGCTTCATTACAGATATTGAAGAGCCGGACTATACAAGTGAAGAGTATAAAGATAGAGTCTCCAATGACATAGATGGACTAAACGATGGCCCATTTTACTACAAGCACAGCAAGAACTGGGATGGTGTTTTTCCGAAATCACTAACCCAGTCCATGTATTGTTTTTTCTTAGCAAATGTTATAAGAGACTTACGCGGAGATAGTGGGAAACCACGTAGCATGCTTGTTAACATGTCACGTTTCGTAAAAGTCCAGAGAGTCATCAAGGAACATGTCGAGAAAATCTATAATGATTTTAAATCAAAAATAGAGTTCTCTTTCAGTGGCACTGATGCAGACAAAAGTCTTCCTTTATATAACACTCTGGAAGAATTGTGGCATAAGCACTATTCTTTCATTGGAGATATTTCTGTTGATAGAGTCCTTCAGAAAGAAAACCTTATCAAGGCAATCAATGACATTAAAATTGTTGTTGTCAATGGGTCTAAGAACAGTAACAAATTAGACTACAAGAAAAATCCATCGTTACGAGTTATCGCTGTGGGTGGCATTGCCCTTTCACGAGGCTTGACATTGGAGGGGCTGCTTACCAGTTATTTCTATAGAAATACAGCAACCTTTGATGTGTTAATGCAGATGGGAAGATGGTTTGGATATAGACCTAAATACGAGGATATATTTCAGATTTGGACTACCATGGCAAGTGCAAGATGGTACGATGAGATTTCAAAAGCTTCAGAGGATTTGAAAGAGCAACTTCGCAAGATGTTTGACCAGCACCTTACTCCAAAGGATTTTGGTATTAAGGTGCGAGATAATTGCGAGGAATTGCAAATCACTGCCTCTAACAAAATGCGCATGTCATTTGACCTGAATGAGCAAGTTTCATTCTATGGCAATTTGCATGAAACCTCGTACATTAGTCTGAATACCGAACAAAACAAGAAGAATGTTGCACAAACAAAAGCATTAGCTTCTCAACTGTGGAGTCATGGCTATAATTTCAAGAAGTCAGGTAAGGGCGCATATATTGTTAGAGATGTTCCCAAATCACTGATTTCAAGTTTTGTCGGTGGTATTGTGTGTTCTAAGATGAATCCAAGTTTCAACGAGGAGTATATCAAAGATTTCATTGATGACACCAATACAATAGGTCTTGATTCTTGGGATGTCGTTTTCCAAGGTGGTGAATCTGAAACGCATTTCGATATTGAAGGATTAGAGAAATTGACCTGCGCAGGACGTGCTATCCACATTGAGCACAATGCTGTTGTTGTCAGTTCAAGACGACGACTGCTTAACACCAGTGCTGGTAAATTGGCATTGAGTGAGGAACAGATAGCCAAAGCCGTCAATGCTTGCAAAGCTAAATGGGAAGAAGAAGGATCCAGTGTAGACCGAACTATCCCCTCAAAGGCTTATTTTGAACATTTGCCAAATAGAAAGCCCATTCTGATTGTAATGCTGATTGTACCAAAACCGCCAAAAGAAAATGAGGATGAAGAGCAGAAGCTCATCAAGTTCAGAAGCGATTTGGGACAATCATATGTAGTAGCATTTGCTATGGGTTTCCCTGGTGTTAAAGGCGTAGATAAAGCCAAGCACTATAAGGTGAATAAGGTTTACTATACACAAAACTTGATGGATGAACCTGAAGAGCTGGACGATGAAGACGAATAACTCTATTTTCGACACCTTCAAGGAAGGTTTCGATGCAGGATTTTACAAAAGATTAAACAGCAACCCGGCATTAGATTTGTATGTCGGGAAAAACGATAGTGGACTCTATTCTTTTGAATACAGAGGTGCATTTACACCCATTAAGGTTAAATGTTCAGAGCTGATTTTGGTCGATCAATTTAAGCACGACTCGTTCAACTCAATTTGTTTCTCATTAGAGAAAGACGAATTGCTCGAACGTTTTAGCATTTTCTGCCAAGATTTGGCTGACGCTGTAGATGGAATTACAGACGTAAACCAAGGTTACAAGGAAATTTGCAACCGCTTTTTCTCTTGGAAGAAGCTATTCAAACCATCAACAGGAAATCTTACAGAGCCAGAAATTATGGGTCTCATTGGTGAATTACTCTTCTTGAAAGACACAATGATTCCTACATTTGGTGTAGAAAAAGCTATCGAAAGTTGGATGGGTCCAGAAAAGACCCATAAGGACTTTTCCTTTGATGACAAATGGATTGAAATTAAAACCGTTTCTTCTGGCAAAGAGCTGGTTAAAATTTCGTCTATTGAACAGCTTGATGGAAATGAAAATGGAAGTCTTGTCGTTTATGCTCTCGAAAAGATGAGTACCAACTACAAAGGCTTAAAGCTAAACAATATTGTCAATGAGCTACTGATTAACATAAACAATCAGTTTGTGAGAGACGTATTCATGTCTAAACTATCAACGTATGGATATGAGGGATCTCCAGAATACGACAACTATGTATATGAGATAACAGATTGTTTAACATTTGCTGTAACAGAGGACTTTCCGAGGTTGAGGAGAGATTTGCTTCCAAAGGCAATTGCAAAATCACAGTACGAAATAATTTTGTCTGAATTAGACACTTTCAAGTCAACGACCCCATGGAGATAGAAGATTATAGAAAACAATTCATGGAGCAGCTTCGCTTCGATGCAGAGCATGAGGGAACTGCTCCTGAGACACAATTCATAGAAAAATCTCTCGAAATCCTCGAAGAAACGGGAGATGTTAGCGATGCTATGCCAATATCAATTGAGATACGTGGTAAGAGAAACCGTCTTATGGCATTTGATGCCTATGCTTATGATGAAGCAGACGGTGCTCTTATTATGATTGCCAGTGATTTCTCAAATGAGATTGACACCGTTCAGACTCTTACTAATACACGCATTGATGAACTTTATACAAGGATGCGCAATTTTATAGAGGAGAGCGTGACTGGCAAAATGTCTGATTATTGCGATGACTCTGACCCTGCTTTAAGTATTGCCAAAGAGATAAAAGAAAGAGCAGGAAGAGGTAGGTTGAATTGGGATATTGTACGTTTCAAATTCGTTATCATCTCAAACTCCATCCTCAGTAAACAGGTTAAAAATATTAGCCGAGAAGATTTCCTTGATCGTCCAGTTGTATTAAATATTTGGACGCTGGAAAGATTCTTCCAAACATACTCGTCTAATTCTGCCGAGATAATTGAATTTGATACAGAGGAGTTTGGGTGTGACGGTATACAATGCCTTAAAGCACAAATCGGCGAAGAGGCAGACTATGATGCTTATTTGGGTATTGTGCCTGGTAGCTTCTTAGCAAATGCTTATCTGAAATATGGTAGCAAGTTGCTTCAAGGAAATGTCCGTGCTTTTCTGAGCATACGTGGAAAAGTGAATCGTGGAATACGAGACACCATCATCAATTCCCCAGAAAACTTTTTCACCTATAATAATGGTATTGCAGTCGTAGCACGTTCTGTTCGTTTCTCTGACGACGGTACAAAGATTGTTCATATGCGAGACCCACAAATCATAAATGGTGGTCAGACAACTGCTTCCCTAGCAAATGCCATTATTAAAAAAGAAAAGATGGCGGATGCCATGCAGAACCTCTTTGTACCAATGAAGTTGACCGTTCTCAACATTGAAAACGAAATGTCAGAGGACGAGGTGGAACGCTATAATGACATCACAAAGAAAATTTCTCAATGTGCAAATAGCCAGAATGCTGTATCTGATGCAGACTTCTTTTCTAATCATCCATTCCATGTTATGATGGAGAAGTTATCTCTGAAGACAATGGCGCCGCCTGTAAATGGAAATCCATTCCAAACTATTTGGTACTATGAGCGTTCAAGGGGTAAATGGGAACAAGACCAGATGAAACTTACGCCGGCACAACGTCAGCAGTTCATGGCTAAGCATCCTAAAAACCAAGTTCTCAAAAAGGAGAAACTGGCAAAGTGTTTGAATGCTTTTGCTATGAATCCTCATGAAGTGTGTCAAAGTTCTGCTATCAACTTTAAGCGTTTTGCAACCACCATTGATGATATATACGAAAAGTCACGAGATAGTATAAACGAAGAATATTTTAAGAAATGTGTGTGCTGTGTTATCGTGTTTGACACCCTCGACCGAATGGTGAATAAAGCAGAATGGTATCCTTCTGGCGGTAATAAGGCACAGATAGTTCCTTATTCTATTGCTAAATTGATGTCAATGCTTCCAAAAGGTGCTGACCTTGATTGGGTTTCCATCTGGAAGAACCAAACACTATACCACCAACTGGCAACTGAATTGGAGCAAATCGCTCATGCTATCCATGAGTTTTTGATGAAAGAAGCTGATGGTGGTTTGGTACGTTCTATGTCTCGTAAACTGGACACATGGAAGAAATGTAAGGAATTGAAAATCCAACTTTCCGACCAGTTCATTGCCAGCCTTGTATCACTCCAAGAAACGAAAGATACAGAAAAAGCTGCAAAGCGAGCACACAAGTTTAATAGCAATGTTGACTTATCTGTCGAAATATTTAAGTTAGGCGCAGCTTATTGGCATAAGGTTTATACCGAGGTTGCAAAAGAAGCAATTCTTCCTTATGGTGAATTGTCATTCATCAATGGTATAGGCGACTATATCAATTTGGGAAAGTTGCCTTCTCCTAAACAGTGCAAGCAACTGATGAAGATTATCGACAAAATAGAAAACAAAGGATTTATAATGCCTGAGTCATGAGAGAATTAACAGAAAAAGAAACACTAAATAAGAAGCATTTTCTAATGTTTATGGAGCTAATAGGTCTTAGCCCCACATCCCGAAATGCCTATGCAACCACCCTAATGAGTTGTTCAGACTTTATTAAGGATGTGTTGGAGAAAGATGGCTACACCTCACTCTATGAAGTAGACAATCAAAAGGATATAAAAAGGTATCAGAAAATGCTTGACACTATGCCAGCCTATATAAGCAGAAATCATTCTGGAAACAACAGACATTCTGCAAGCATGGTCAATTATGTAAAGTTCATTGACTTTTTGTTTATCTTCAAGAAGAGATAAGATTATACAAACTTCTATTTACAAGCAGACTTTGGATCCGCCGTTTGGCGACACCAAGGCTTGCTTTCTTTTTATCGGTAGTCGCTTTGCTCTGGCGGACACCTTGTCGCCTAGTGGTTGGTTACCGCCCATTTTTGATATGCTCGAGGGAAGAGGGAGTGAGCCCTTTGGGAGCTTGTAGCGGTAGGTGCAATCAATCTCGCACGGTGGAAAAGCGATTGCGGGTATTCGTGCTTGGTCTGGGGCATCGACCGTGCAGCTTTGGCCGTGGTGATGACACGGAGCCAAAGTTTGTTCTTACGAGGGAGAGTGTTTGCTGGAAGTAAATGAGAGACTGAATTTTGCGAACAGAGATTTATTTTCCCCTCACAAAGTTAGGTTGCTACCCTTGGTGAAAAATTAGACACGATTTCCTCTCAATACTTTTATAGTTCTACACCTGTCTAGAATCTAATGTACGTGTAAGAGAAAATTACTAAAACAGTCATAATAATTACTTATAAACGGTATTTTGCCCGATATTGTTTACTTTATGAGTATGGTTTAAGTGTTTTTGATTGTCTCTGATTTCCCTATTTTCTCTTATATTTCCCGCCATATCCCTTTCACTTGGAATAGCATTAAAAGCCCTCTACTTTTGCATCGTCAGAGCTGACTGAATGCCCTATGCGCAAGGGTTAGTTATTCATTTCAAAACAATCGAGTTATGACGACAAACGAATTATTGGATAAACCTGTGTGGCAGATGACGGGTGAAGAATTGCTCTTCTTGGCACAGCACGGCAATATGTCCACAAGTGGAGAAACGGCAAAAGTTTCCTCCTCCAAAGAAGAAAAGCGATATGTGTATGGGTTGGCAGGCATTGCACGCCTCTTCGGGTGCAGTCTGCCCACAGCTAACCGTATCAAACAGAGTGGTAAAATCAATCGTGCCATTACACAAGTCGGTCGTAAGATTATTGTGGATGCCGAACTTGCGCTGGAATTGGCAGGGCGAAAGACGGGAGGGCGAAGATGAACACGACTGATTATGAAAACATTTGGAAAGTGTCGCTCATTCACGTTACGGACGAGTTTGCGCTTCCTCCTGTTGTACTGCAAGTAGACGAAGCTATTATAGGTACGCTGGGTAACTTCAGTGTATCGACAGGTAAGGCGAAAGCCAAGAAGACTTTCAATGTGAGTGCCATCGTTGCAGCAGCTCTTGTCAATGGGCAGGTACTGGAATATCAAGCATCATTCCCAGAAAGTAAACGCACTATTCTTTACTTTGATACGGAACAAAGCCCTTATCATTGTCAACTTGTGATGCAACGTATTTTGAAATTGGCAAAACTACCGATAGACAGAGAACCCGAGCATTTGAAGTTCAGCCACCTCAGAGCCATTGCCGACCCAAACGAGCGCAGAGAGATTATCCGTTACGCCATCTACCATACGCCTAATGTGGGTTTGGTAGTCATTGACGGCATTCGCGATTTGATGCTCGACATCAATAACTCAACGGAGGCGACTAAACTTGTAGGCGACCTGATGCAGTGGACCAGCGAGCAGAATATCCACATTCAGACCGTGCTGCACCTCAATAAAGGAGACGATAACGCGCGAGGGCATATTGGCACGGAACTCAACAACAAGGCAGAGACAGTCTTGCAAATCATGAAAGACAACACGCTGCCAGACCGAAGCATCGTTGCTCCAGCCATCATCCGTTCTAAACCCTTTAACAAATTCGCTTTTCGGCTCAAGGAAATGGAAGATGAGATATGCATTCCCGAAATCGATACTTCTTACAAGGACGCAGATAGCAAACCCCACCGCTATTCTTACCATGAAATAAGCGACACGGAACATCGTAAAGCATTGACACAAGCCTTTTCTTTGCGTGAAGTCCTGACCTATGGCGAACTTATCGTGGCACTCAGAAAGGTTTATGCAGAGGTTGTGGGACAATCCTATGGACAAACAAAGCTTAAGGGGCTTTTGCAATTTCTGCTGAATAAAGGCATATTGGTCAAAGAAGAGCGAGGAAAATATCGGCTCAGGCATAATTCTCTACAATAAAACCTTCGGTCGGTCGGACGCAGGCTATATATATACCTGAACCAACCCGACCAAAGAGAAATAAGTTTGGTCGGTCGCAAATGGGTGCCTATAGTGTACGACCGTCCGACCAAACAACAATCAACCAGCCTCCAAAAGAAAAAGGCTGGATCAAATTCATTTCAACTTAAAACAACATCACAATGGAAATACAATACATCAAGCAAATCGCTATCACCGATTATTTGCAACAACAGGGCTATGCGCCAGCACGAGTACAAGGCATTCACTATTGGTACTACTCTCCGCTGCGCAATGAACGCACACCATCCTTCAAAGTCAATACAGAGCGCAACCAGTGGTACGACTTCGGCTCGGGCGAATATGGCTACATCATCGACCTTGTATGCGCTTTACATCGTTGCACTATCAGCGAAGCCATCAGGCTTTTGAGTGGTGCTAAACAAGTAGCGCATCAAGATTTTTCTTTTGGCGGTGAAAGAAAAATCTACGAGCGCAAATTGGAAATCCTCTCAGCACAACCGCTTTCCAATCCTTATTTGTTACGTTACATTGTAGAGCGAGGAATACCTCTCTGCATTGCCAATAGATTCTGTTCTGAAATTCGATACAATAATACCAATCGAACATACTATGCCATTGGATTTTCAAACGATGCTGGCGGATGGGAAATTCGTAGTC